>JABHTA010000224.1 GCA_018669945.1 Flavobacteriales bacterium | reverse complement strand
TAGTAAATTTTATTCTTATATTCCTCGTTCGCCTGCCTTTCATTATCATACCCAAATGTTTGAGCCACTTCTCCTTGCCAATAAAGTTGTAATATAAAAGTTGTTTGGATTTTTTTGAGTTCAACTCTTCCGTTTTGTCCGTAATGTGTTTTTAAATTTTTCATTTTTATGTCCTCCTATTTTAATTGAATGTTCGTTTCACGTATTTATGATGAGACAAATATCATAATCGCTTATGTTAAATAAGGCATAGTATAAGCGTATTTTAATAAATACGCTTATACACGCACACGCACACACAAAAAACACGTAGGCGTCTAAGTAAAATTTACAATTACCTGTATACGTGATAACACGTAGGCGCGTTTTGCAACTTGTTGTTTTTCATGAAATTAGGTGTGTTTGTGTTTTTGTCTTTTTAGATTTACGCTAAAATTTATTTAGGGACAAAAATTTTGCGAGAAACAGCAAAGTGGTTTGAAATCGTATTTTTCCTATAAAACAATAAGGGTGGTCTCTACAGAAGCGGAAAGGATACTAAATCAGATAGAGTAGTGGGTTATTTTACAATAAACTTGCTGCTATATAAATGATTCTGATCTGATCCAGTAATAACATATATTCCAACAGGTAACGCATTGTCAAGGTCTATTGCGTTTGTTATATGCCCTCCAATATCAGTAAGTAAAACTTTAGAATAATATTCTCTACCTACAATATCCGTAACAACAAACCGCACTTCGTTCTCTGGTTCATAACCATTCATTTGAATATTTAGGTGTGTGCCTTCATTTGGATTGGGCCAAATTTTAATGTCTGTGCCAACCTGCCCCAATAAATTTGTTCCTAAATAATCAACGAGAACTTTTGCGGAATAAGTGAATTTACCATCTGTATCTGTTTGTTTTAATCGATAATAGCTCACGCCTATATGAGGTTCGTAATCAATATCAAAATATTCAATTCTGTTACTGCTTCCTCCTGCTCCCTCAACCCAAAGAATCTCCTCAAATGTAATTCCGTCTTGACTTCTTTCTATTGTGAAGAGTTCATTGCTTTCTTCTGTGGCAGTTACCCAATGCAACTCTACTTTATCAATGTTTAAATTTGCTTCGAAACTTACTAATTCAACCGGAAGAACGTTTGCTCCACCTCTTGAGCCAAATGCTATCGGGCTGAAGCTCGTAAGTGGCGTTGTTGATGCGATTGAGCCATTAACCCCCAAATCATTTCCCGTGCCTCCTTGATCTTCCCATTCCCCAGTCAAACTGGAATAGTGACATAGCGCTAAATCTGCCATGTCCGTTATCCCACTTGTTGATTCATCTTCCCAAAAAAGTGATATATTACACGCAGCGTCTGCGTCATTTGTCCTAGTTAAGTCCCAATATTCAATCGTACTTACGTGATCTACACCCAAAGCCATAGCCGCAGGAAATACAGCTGGTGATCTAAAATACTGACAAGTAAATTCTGTTGTAAGATTATAGTTTGCAAGGTCTTCCATTCCTAAACGTGCCCATACTCCGTCATCCCCCACTGGAAAAACAAATACCGCATCACCAATTTTTCTAATTGGTCCATCAACATAACTCTGTGTTGATCCAGCAGTTGATGTTGCCCCATCGTCAATGATTAGCAATTCTGATGATGATGATGATACTATACCATCTGTAAAAATGATTGATCCATGCACCGTTGCAGTACCTTCCATAGTAATTTGAGGAGCAGTACCGAATGTATTATTTAATAGAACGTTTTGATAATCAAAATAATCTGAGCCTCCACCTGTTTTACCATCTGCTGGAAATATCTGTGTGTTGGAAACCCCGTTAAACACAATAGTTGATGTTGCATTGAAATCTAATATGCCAAAGTTATTTGATCGTGTTATATTACCAGCTATTTCAAGTTTTGAGGCATTATTAACCTCAACATATGTATTGGATTGTGCCGCTGCAGTGTAAGTTATGTTGCCTTCAACATCTAAATCAGATCCATTGTCTAATTGCAAATACAATAAATCTCCTGCTCCAGTCTCAGCATTATCAAGTGTTAAATTTCCGCCAACAGTAATCTCGCTGTCTGCTTGATCTAATATAATTTCAACGTCATTTCCTCCGTCCTTATTTATCAAAAAATCACCTCCTACGTTAAGTTTTGCTGTTGAGCCTGCAGCTCCACTGTTAAGAAGAAGCTGTAGAACATCTCCTCCGGTTTGATTAATCGTTAAATCATTGGAGACATTCCATGTTGCAGCATCCTCTATCCACAATATATTATCTCCTGTTCCACCAGATTGATTAATTACCGCACTTTGACAGGTGAAAACCGAATTGTCTTTAAGCTCTATATGTTTCTTGTTGATGCCACCGTTATTGTTCATGTTTATCGTGAAAACTCCATTTACACTTGCTGCTGCAGTGTTTTCTAATTTAATTTTTACATTCTTGTTTCGCACATATGCTGCATCAAATTCCATTGTTAAATTACCTCCCACAACAAGAGTTGAAGCATTCTTTACCTTTAATTCAATGTTTTTGTTTTTATTTTTTGCTTGTACTGAAAAATCTCCAGTAACAATAAGATTATCACCTGTTTGAATAAAAAGCTTGCCATTATCGTTGCCCGCATTAGTAAGCGAAATATTGGCTATCTGAACATTATTATGATCAAGAACAACATCCCAGCCGTCAATAACTACATTGTCGGCAGTGCCGGGTAATCCAGGGTCGGCATCACCGCCTAATCTTCCAGTAAGTGACCAACGTATAGCATCCCATTTACCATCTTGTGTAGCATAAAATATTGTTTGAATATTAGAAGCTAATGCCATATATCCATCTCCCAAATTTACACCTGTAAACGTTAAAGTATCTCCAGATAAAGAAGCCCCTGTTGTGTGAGCTATTGCGCCAGCACTAAAATCTGCATTCGTTGGATCCATCATTAGAGCGTAATCACTTGCTGACCCTAAATTTGTAATTCCCATATCTGTTAAAATTAATCTAACAATAGTACCGCTTGTTGATCCTGTTTCTTCTGTTCTCCATACTCGAGAACTAATAGAAGTATATCCTGTTGGAAGATTTGTTGTATTTGTCCCTGAAAGCTCATTACTTCCCGCAACTAGAAAATCTCCATCAGAGCCAAACGCACCATTATTATCCAAAATAAGAGCAGCGCCATTGTTCTCGCTTTTAGACTTCCTTTGATCTAGCTCACTAGCAGTGTTTTTGCCTACTCCAACAATATTATTATGGTATGTGACCGTTGCGGCGGAAGCATCCCAAATTACAGTTCCATCACCTCTAACATAATCACCTTCTTGAATTCCATCTCCGTTAGGTGCTTCGAAGGATCCACTAGCGGAGTTTGTATTTCCAGAAAGCGTAATACCATACTTTATCGCTAAGTATGTATTTATCTTCTGCTTGTTAGCATAGGTAATATTGTCATCATAGACAATTACCTCTGATATAAATCCATTCAGATTATATGAGGTGTTTTCTCCTCCAAGATATGTATTCATTCCTCCGTCACCAACATTATTGGTATAGTTATCAGAACCTTCTAATTCGGAATTAAAGAAAAGTCTAACGTTTGAACCATCATATGACCCCTCTATAATTGCTTGAGGCTCGTCCTGCCATGGCGTGGACACAACGTTTCTATCCCATTCGTCAACCCAGCCTGTAATATTCGCTCCTGAATTGCTAGCCGTAATGCCGTAACCTCCATTGTCCCAATTGATGCCATTAGTTTGCCCTAGAATAAAAACAGGCCATCCATCTCCTCCGGAATTATTTCTGCCGACAACAAAAACATTGAGGTCCGTACTTGTTGCTGTAATTAGACCGGTAGCCGTTTCCATATTATGCCGATCGCCATCAAATTGAACCGCTGGATTGTAGTTAGCATAAGACCCTACAAAATCTGGCTTCTCATTATTGGTCCCTTGGGTAAAGTTGTTTCCTTCCCCGCTTTGATCAGCCCACGTGTTAATCCCATTACCGTCTTGGGTAATGCCAGCGTCTGCTTTAATCCAAGCTTTTAGACCAGTAGTAATTCCTGCGGGGCCATCGGTCGCCTGAGCATCTGCAAAACAAACTATGAAACAGAACAGAACAGAAACTGTAATTTTTTTCATAATTACAAATTTAATGTATTTTTTATTTAGTTGCGTAATGATTAAGTGATATTTTTGAAATAATATTAGACATTTGTCTTTTCATTTCTATTAATGTTTTTCGAAATAAGGAAAAACAAAGCAAGGGTGTTTTTTTGACCGCTCTCGAAATTAAACAGTATTTGGCAACTATAAACAAAGAAATATACTCATTTTAACTGAGTATTCTTACTCTTTTTTTGCTGCCAAAGCAGTAGAAAAAAAGTTGCCAACTACATCATTTTTAATTTCTTAATGTACAACTGGTTTTAAGCTATGCTAGATTCACGTGGCCATCAGCACAGCTGGTATCTCTTTGTTTAAAAGGATTAATGAACATTACTGCTCCCTAGATTAAAAGATAGAGTATGTGTGTTTTGCAGCAACACTTCGGCCACTCTATACTACTGAGTAATTCTACTCTCTTTTTTAAATTCATCTATTTTTTAATAATTATTGCAATAACGAAAACCAAGGCTTACTTATCTGTAAAACAACTTCAAATCCAAGCAATGGAAAACTGTTTCTGTTGATCTTAATCTCGATTTTATATGCTCTTAATCTAGTTTTTAGCTGGTTTGGTCATGATGAAATATCCATTCGTCTATTTATATGGCAATAGTCGACTTAGGGACCCCCAATTGAATTAAGCAGTATTGCTTACGCACTTATATT
>JABHTA010000203.1 GCA_018669945.1 Flavobacteriales bacterium | reverse complement strand
GTGAGTTCGATATGGTAATATCTTCAACGGGCCCTTCAGTTTTATTTGGAGCAGTTAAAGAAATAGTATGCTTATCAATTTCAGCTAATTTGGTTGTATTTTGTTCTTTTTTATCGTGGTTTATTGGTGCTTTATTTTCAGCTAATGGTTGTTCCAGAGAAAAGTCATTAATAAACCAAAACCCCCCGAATAAAATTCCAGCAAGACTGGCAGCAATAGCTATTCCCGATTTCCAGTTAAGGAATGAGCCTGCGGCAATAGTGCCGGTTAATATTTTAATTTTAGTGTCAATTTCACCAATGCTAAAACTAGGGTTTTTCGAAAGCATCATCCCCTCTATAGCATCTGAACACATTTCGCAAGTCAGCAAATGTTTTTCAATAGCATTACTTTCGAGACCAGATAAACTTCCCGAATGATAATTCAGTAACTTGCTCTTTGATAAGCAGTGACCATTGTCGAATATTTTATGTTGTAAAGACGGATCCATAATTTTCCATTAACTTAATTTTTAAATTTCTTTTTCCATTTTGGATATAACTCTTGACCTTTTTGAGCGGGTAACCTGTGATTTCAACAATTTCGTTGTAGCACTTTTCTTTAAGAAAGAACAATTTGACACACTCTTTTTGCTCATCCTTTAGTTCTTCAATTGCCTCTTCCAGGTGTTCGAGTTTGGTCTCAGTTTCCTCGGTAAAGTCAATTTCGTCTCTTGTTTGCGTAAAGCTGTAATCATCAAACTTTTTGCTAAGAGATGTTTTAGCTCTTAAATGCATTAGGCAGTGATTTTTCGCAACTACATACACCCACGATTTAAAGCTTTTAATTTCTTGTGTTTTTAAATCGACTATTAGTTTTTCGAACACGCTGAGAACGGCATCTTTACTTTCGTGTTCATTTTTTAGATACTTCATACAAAGGCCAAACATTAAATGAGAATACCTTTCGAATAATGGACTCAGGTATTTCTTATTACCATTTTTTTGATAATTAGTAATCAATTCACCATCTGAAAGGTTCTCAATATTATATTTGACAAATAAAAACATCTACGGCCTAAGCCTTTTACTTATTAGCATTATACAAATCAAAATAGCTTTTGGTTTCAACAACTACAATGCCACCTGTAACATCGCCATATTTAGCGGGAATCCCACCTGTATAAACGGTGATTTCTCCAATTGCTGAAGAAGGTATTCCCAGACCGTTTCCTCTGTTTTTAACTCCATCAATAAAATATAAAATAGCATCGGATCTCGCTCCTCTAAAATATAGTTGACCTCCTTTTTTTGTTACACCAGGCATAGTGGCAATTAGGTCAACAGGCTCTCTTAATAAGGGGCTTTTTTCTATTTCTTTTGAGGTCATGGTCATAGCTGTAGGATCTTCAACTTTAATCAGACGCTCACTATCTTTATATCTCAGTTCTTCAATAATTAAAACATTTAACTCAACATTTGCAGACAAAGACACATCCTTAATCCAAGTTATTTTATCTTTATTTACTACAACTTCGCTCATTACAACGGGATTCATCCCCATTAGTTTTATGCTCAAGTTATATACACCCGCGTTTAATGGTTTGAGTTTGTATCTGCCATCAATATCAGTTACGGTTCCTACTTTGTTTCCTCCAACTTCTACAAACACAGTAGCTCCTATTGCAGGTAAATTAGATTCTTTTTCAAACACTTTCCCATGAATTTCACCCTGGCTAAACCCAAATGTTGATGTAATCATTAGAAATAGTGTTCCTAATATTTTTAATTCTTTTTTCATAACCCTTGTTTTCCGTTTTGGAAGTAGTAAGACAGATGTAACATTGTTTAGTATAGAGATGAATATGGAGATAAAATTCCATAAAAAAAGTGCAGAAAAACAAAAAGGGCCATTAAGTTTAGTTAATGGCCCTTTTTAAATGAGTTACCTCGGCTTTATTTCACCAAAGTAATTTTCTTTTGAATTATTCCTTTATCAGATTGAATATCGATAAAATAAATACCATTTTGTAAGTCGTTTAGCTCAACAACTGTGGTTGTGTTATTTATTGAACCTGACATTACTTTTTGGCCAATCGCATTATAAATAGAATATCCAATGGCATTAATATCATTAATAGCAATATTCATAATACCATTCGAAGGGTTCGGAAATACAGAAACTAAGCTGTTGACAACTGATTGGTCAATTTTAGTAATCGTAGCAGCAGTAGTTACTGCAGAACATCCGTTCGCATCTGTAATTGTGCAAGTATAAGCTCCAGGAAGAAGACCTGTTGCATCGCTTGTTGTTTGAGCAGCTGCGTCATCCCAAAGGTATGTGTAAGGCGCTGTGCCGTTGGTGGCAGCAGCAGTAGCACTGCCGTCTGCACAAGTTGGGCAATCAGCGTTTTCAAAACCCGTAACAGCTGCCGACATTGCAGGAGCTTCAGACACTTCAACTAGAACAATTGCTGTGTTATTACCATCAGTAATTGTAACTAAATTCGACCCAGAACAAACACCAGTAGCAGCTGCAGTAGTTTCTCCACTTGGCCAAGCATAAGTATATGCACTAGCTACTCCACCTGAAGCAGAAACCTCCCCTGTTCCATCGCAAACAGCAGAGCAAGATGCTTGCCCTTCGCTTTCTAAGAAACCCAACAGGTTATCTTTATATAGGTATTGCGCAGTTATTGCGTTTCCAGCTATATCGGTAGTAATTTCGGCAACAGGGAAACCTTCTCCATTGGCATACCAGGTATAAGTGTATGTGGTATCTACCATAGGGTTTTCATCTATAAACCCAGGGACTGCTGGAGCAGGAGACCAAGTATTAGCAGTAACGCCTAACGCAGCAGCCGTAAGCATATCGCTTACATACATCTCTATAAAATCTTCAGTTCGTTGAACTTTAAACTGACGAGCAGAAGCGAATACTCCTCCAGGTGTAGTAACAGAACCATATGCATCCATATTGCTGACTGTTGTAGCTACATGATCAATTCTAAACGAATCAATTACAATTCCAGCAGGAAGACCAAGCAGGGCACCATCAATAGTAGCATCAAAATGAGAGGTATCATTAAATGCTGACCCCAAAACAGATGGAAATTGCATTAATGTTTCTAAATCGTCATATACAAGAGCTAAAGCAAGTCCAGTTCCTAAAGGATCTCCAGCCATACCATCAATAGTAGCTTCGGTAGCTCCATTTGTGAAATACATATCTTGAGCGACTCCCTCTATTGCAACGGTTGATGTTGGGAAATCAGCTGAAAAAGCTGTTGTTGCGGGATCGATAAATACATTAGAATCGATTGAATGTTGCATAATTCCTGATAAGTCCCAGGTTGCACTTGCGCCTGATGCACCTATTGTAACGGTTGGCATTGTGTCGTGAACTAATACTGCGGTGCTTCCAGCTGTTGGAAAATCTGCAGAGGTTACTGTAACTTGAGCACTAAGGCTTGATACAGCGGCAAGAGATAAAATACTAAGTAAAGTTTTTTTCATGATTTTGTTATTTTGTTAAAAT
>JABHTA010000173.1 GCA_018669945.1 Flavobacteriales bacterium | reverse complement strand
TCTTTCGCTTCAGCTTTTTTACGTTCGTTAGCCTCAATTTTATGCTCAGGTCGGCTCCATTTTTCCTGCTTTTCCTCACGAACTTCTTTGTAAGAGTCTTTGGTCTCAGGTTGCTCACTATCAACATAAGCTTGTTTTGGCTTAATGTTAAGAACATCAAATAACTCCATATCCTCATTATACTGTGGATTAGGAGTAGTCAGCAACTTATCTCCGGCGAATATAGAATTAGCGCCAGCCATAAAACACATGGCCTGACCTTCTTGCGTCATATGAGTCCTGCCAGCAGATAAACGCACCTGAGCTTTAGGCATCACAATTCTTGCAGTAGCAATCATTCTAACCATTTCCCAGATAGAAACGGGCTTTTGCTCCTCTAAGGGAGTTCCCGGAACCGGGACTAATCCATTAATGGGCACAGAACCTGGATGCGGTTGTAAATGAGACAACGTGTAAAGCATGCCTACTCTATCGTTATCCGTTTCTCCCATACCAATAATACCACCAGAGCAAACATGAATCCCTTCATTTTGAGCGTGCTCAATAGTTCTCAATCTATCATCATAACCTCGTGTAGAAATAATTTCTTTATAAAAATCTTCAGAAGAATCTAAATTATGGTTGTAAGCATATAAGCCAGCTTCTTTTAATCTACGAGCTTGATCTTGTGATAACATGCCAAGCGTACAGCACACTTCCATGTTCATTCCGTTCACCTCTTTCACCATCTCTAGCACATTGTCAAAATCATTGTCATTCTTAACGTTTCTCCAAGCTGCACCTAAACAAACTCTAGATGCTCCACCTGCTTTGGCATTTTCGGCCATTTCGGTAACTTGATTAACAGACATTAAATCGTTCTTATCGATATCTGTATGATAACGAGCCGCCTGCGGACAATAACCACAATCCTCTGAACAACCTCCGGTTTTAATCGAGATTAATGAACTAACCTGAACTTCATTCAGGTTATGGTTTTCTCTGTGTACGGTGGCCGCTCCGTATATCAGCTCCATAAAAGGCATATCATATATCGCTTTTATTTCTTCTTTAGTCCAGTCGTATCGCATATCACTCATAGTAATCGATTATTTATGCGGTCAAAGATAGCGTGTTTAATTAATCGCGATACCCTATTTTTGTAAAAAATCATTCTTGTGAGAATTGACATCATAACCGTATTACCACAGCTACTTGAAAGCCCTTTTAGTGACTCTATTTTAAAGAGGGCACAAACCAAAGGCATTGTAGATGTCAATTTTCATAATTTGAGAGACTATTCTACCAACAAACACAAGAACATTGACGATTATCAATTTGGTGGTGGTGCTGGCATGGTTATGATGATTGAGCCAATTTCTATCTTAATTGAGAAGTTGAAGAACGAAAGAAATTATGACGAGATTATTTATATGACTCCTGATGGAGACACTCTTAATCAAGGCATCTGTAACCAACTATCGTCTGTTAAGAACATTATTGTGTTATGTGGCCATTACAAAGGAGTTGACGAACGTGTCCGAGAGCACTACATCACCAAAGAAATATCAATAGGAGACTATGTTCTTTCTGGAGGTGAGCTTGCCGCTGCAGTATTATGCGACTCCATAATTAGATTGATACCCGGTGTGTTAAATAATGAAACATCTGCGTTAACCGATTCTTTTCAAGATAATTTATTAGCCCCTCCGGTATACACTAGGCCAGCAGAATTTAACGGCTGGGAAGTGCCAGAAGTATTAACATCTGGAGATTTCAAAAAAATTGAAGAGTGGCGTCACGAAAAAGCGATAGAGCGTACAGAAAAAAGGCGACCTGATTTATTGGATTGATGAAAACTCCACAAAACCAACTAAAACTAGAGCACAAAAACCTAGCAAAGAAGTTACATCGAGCTGTTCACGAAGCGAATAACGAATACCATATAATTGAAGAAGGCGACCGAATTATGGTATGTCTTTCTGGCGGAAAGGATAGCTACACCATGCTTGATTTATTGCTTTATGTAAAAGAACATGCGCAAATTAATTTCGAAATTGTTGCAGTAAATCTGGATCAAAAACAACCAGGCTTCCCTGCTCATATTCTTCCAGCGTATCTGAAGAATTTAGGAGTAGAATATAAAATCATCACAAAGGACACTTATAGCATCGTGATGGACAAGACTCCTGAAGGGGCGACAATGTGCAGTCTTTGTTCTAGACTTAGACGAGGAACCTTATACTCGGCTGCTGATGAACTAGGTTGTAATAAATTAGCGTTAGGCCATCACAGAGAAGATATGATTGAAACCTTGTTTTTAAACATGTTTTTTGGCGGGCGATTAGAAACGATGCCTCCTAAATACCGAACAGATAGCGGAAAACATGTTGTTATTCGTCCTTTAGCTTTTTGTAAAGAAAAAGACATAGAGAAATATGCTGAATTACAGAACTACCCAATCATACCTTGCAATCTATGCGGCTCACAGGATGGAATGCAAAGACAAGTAATCAAACAAATGTTATTGGATTGGGACGAGAAAGATCCTGGCAGAGTCGATAAGATTTTCAAGTCTATGCGCAACATTTCCCCTTCGCACATGCTAGATACCAATCTATTTGATTTTGAGGAACTAGAGTCAAATATAATTTCTGATTCTCTCCAAGCAAAACAATAGTCAGCTATAACAATATAGCTGTACTGTCTTTCACTTCACTTATAATAAAAGTGCTATAAGTACTACCTATATAGTCCAATGTGGTTAGCTTTTCATTCAAAAACTTACGATATCCTTTCATGTTTTCAACTGCAATTTTAAGCGTGTAGTCATAGTCTCCGCTAGTATTATAACACTCTAACACTTCTCCGAACCGAACTACTTCGTTTTCAAATTTTGAAATAAAAGTATTGTTATGTTTAACCAATCTTACTTGACATAAAACTAAAAAACTCCGTCCAGCTTTCTCTCTGTCAATTAAAGCGACATAGCTTTCTATTACTTTGTTTTTTTCAAGTTTTTTAATTCTTTCATAAATCGCAGTCGGAGATAAATTCAACTTAAGTGCAATTTGCTTAACAGTTGTCTTACTATCAATTTGCAAAATGTTGATTAACTTTTTATCCGTTAAATCCAGTTTCATCTTGTAACAATTTCAGTATTTAAATCATTAATTTAACTTATTCAATTATTTTAACTACAAAAATACATTTTTACAATAAATTTTACCTAAAAAAATGATAACTATTGTAATAATAACATTACAGTTGTTCATTTGCCAAAACAAAAACACATTTATTATGATGCCTGCAAACAATATACAAGATGAGCACACCTTTGGAGAGTTCGGTGGCGTAAACCCGTCAATATCAGATTCAGCTACTTATACATTTCTTGCTGCTAAAACAATGGGAGATACATTTGAAGGCAGCTCGGAAGGGTGTTATTTATATTCTAGACATACTAGCCCTAGCAATCTCCATTTATCAAATACCCTGGCTGCAATGGAAGGGACTGAATCTGCACATGTTACGGGGTCGGGAATGGGAGCAATAACTTCGGTTCTTCTTCAGCTTTGCGGTGCGAGCGACCATATTGTATCAAGCAGAACAATTTACGGAGGAACTTGGGCTTTCATGAAAAATTTTCTACCAAAATTTTCTATCAACACATCTTTTGTCGATATAACTTCATTAGAGGCTATTGAAGCCGCAATTACTAAAAATACAAAAGTTATCTACTGTGAATCAGTTAGCAATCCATTACTTGAAATTGCCGATATTCCTAGACTGGCTGAAATTGCAAAAAGGCATAACGTTAAACTTGTAGTTGACAATACGTTTACTCCTCTTATTATATCTGCCAACAAATTAGGAGCTGATATTACGATACACAGTCTTACGAAATTTATAAATGGCACAAATGATACAGTAGGCGGGGTAATTTGTGCTGACACTGAATTTATCGATAATCTAAAAAGCGTTATGGATGGTGCTGCAATGCTGCTGGGTCCAGTGATGGATAGTTACAGATCTGCAAGCATTCTTAAAAACATGAGAACTCTGCATATTCGCATGCAAAAACACAGTCAGAATGCAAAATATATTTCAGAACAATTAGAGCAAGATGGCATCCGTGTGGTTTATCCTGGTCTAAAAAGTCACAAAAATCATAAAACAATTAGTTCACTATACAATCCAGAATTTGGCTTCGGAGGAATGCTAACCATCGATGCTGGAGACCTTGAAACTGCTAACAAACTTATGGAAGCAATGCAAAAGAAAGGAGTTGGATTTTTAGCCGTTAGTTTAGGGTTCTACAAAACCCTTTTCAATGCTCCTGGAACCGCTACATCGAGTGAAATCCCTATAGAAGAACAACAAGAAATGGGGTTAAATGATGGTTTAATTCGATTCTCTATGGGACTTGATCACGACATAAAAAGAACCTATGAATGGATACGAGAATGTTTAATTGAGGTTGAAATGTTGACCCCTTTATACGATTCTATGAATTTATACAAATTGGAGATCGCTCAAAACGAATTAATCCTTAACTAAATAAGCGTAAATACTGAACTATTAATGCTTGATTTTCAACATACTAACAGATAAAAAAGATATTTATTTCGACCTTAATAAAAAAGGAGTATTTCAGGCATTACTAATCGAAATAATTTCATATCTTCGCAACCCAATTTTGGAGTAGATTACAATTTATAGTGCCATGAATAATATTATTAGAGAATTACAAAACGAGTGGGTAGCAGAAAAGCAACTACCGGAGTTTTCTGCCGGAGATACAGTTACTGTGCATTATAGTATTAAAGAGGGTAATAAAGAAAGGATTCAGCAATTTCAAGGTGTTGTGCTTCAACGAAAAGGCGAAGGTATTCAAGAAACTTTTACGGTTCGGAAAATTTCTGGTGGAATTGGAACAGAAAGAATTTTCCCGGTGGCCTCTCCGAATATTGCGAAATTGGAAATCAACAAAAAAGGTATTGTCCGTAGATCAAGAATCTTCTACATAAGAGAGCTAACTGGTAAGGCTGCTAGAATTAAAGAGAAAAGAGTTCTTAGAACTAAGTAATATTAAAATCCTGCTTCTTGCAGGATTTTTTATTTATACCCATTCCTAATTTACAATGTCAAAATATATTATAAAGACACTTCATGGCCTTGAAGAAGTTCTTTGCAAAGAACTTAAAGCTATTGGAGGCCTAAATCCTCAACCTCTTAAAAGAGCTGCAAGTTGCGAAGGAGATTTGTCATTTTTATATAAAGCAAATGTTTGCCTTCGCACCGCTATTAGCATTTTAAAACCTATTAACAGATTTAGAGCTCGAGACGAAGAACAGCTTTACAGAGGTGTTCAGAACATTAACTGGTCTTCCATTTTTGGAATGGCTAACACTTTTGCAATTACCGCATCGGTAAATTCCGACCATTTTAATCATTCTAAATACGTAGCCTTAAAATCGAAGGATGCAATCGTTGATCAGTTTAGAAAGAAATATGGTGAACGCCCATCAATTGACGTTGAGAATCCAGATATTAAAATAAACATTCACATTGCGCGCGACCAAGTAACTGTTTCGTTAGATAGCTCTGGAGATACTTTAAATAAACGAGGATACAGAAAAGAAGGTGTTTTTGCACCATTAAATGAAGTATTAGCCGCTGGTTTGGTCTCATTATCTGGTTGGAATAAAAAAACAGATTTTGTTGATCCAATGTGTGGCTCAGGGACCATCTTAATTGAGGCGGCAATGATGGCTCGCAACATTGCCCCAAACATTAACAGAAAATCATTTGCATTTAAGAACTGGAAGGACTTTAACCAAGAAACCTGGGACAAAGTACTTGCCGATGCAAAAAATCAAGAAACAGAAACTGATTGTCAGTTTTTTGGTTCAGATATTTCTGACAAAAACCTAAGAGTAGCTGTTGGTAATTGTTTTGAAGCTAGTTTAGCAGGTAAAATAAAATTTGAAAATTGTGACATTCGAGACTTAAACGTTCCTTTTGAGAGCGGAATTGCAATTACAAATCCACCATATGGTGAGCGATTGCAACTTAACGACATGAATGAGTTCTACAAGGAAATTAGCGATGCCATGAAAAAGAATTTCGAAGGGTATGATTTCTGGGTAATTAGCTCAAACATGGATGCATTAAAACACCTTAGACTGAGAACATCAGGAAAAATTACGATGTACAATGGCTCTTTGGAATGCAAGTTCAATAAGTACGAAATGTACAGAGGCACAAAAAAAGTTCGAGAATAGGTTTTACTCATGATCCGAGAAATTATTAAGATTACATTCGGATTATCATTCTTTATTCTACTGATAGGGTCTTTCTCATATTGGTTTGAAAACAAAGTTTACAATTCATTTATCTCG
>JABHTA010000223.1 GCA_018669945.1 Flavobacteriales bacterium | reverse complement strand
TTTTTTCTTCATCCCAAGTGCTTTCACGAAAATATCCCCTTTCACTTTTACTTTGGCTTTACCTGTCATTAGAATAGGAAAGAGCAATCCAACTTTTGAAGCCAATCCTTCCATATCAGCTTTTATCATAAACGAGTATTTTTCTTGGGCCTTTTTTGTTAAAATAATATTATCGTCAAACCTAGCCTTTCCTAATTTGGTTCCGTTTACTATAAAATCTAAATCAGAATCAAAAATCGTGATGTCGAACCCGTTAGGGTTATTGATTATCGCTTTTACTTCAATAATGATTGCCGTAGCAGAAAACTCTTTAACCAATATATCTTCAACACCAATAAACTCTACTTCTTTATATATGCCACAAGAATTTAGGCTAACGCAGGTTGCAATTAGTAAAATAAATTTAATGTACCTCATCTATGAGTTAATGATAACAAGCTGATGACTAATAATAACAATCATCATCCGGTAAAAGACAATCACTTCAATTTTATTTCAGCGTAGTTTTTATAGAATAATGGAATCGTTTCAATTCCTTTCAAGTAATTGAAAATTCCATAATGTTCGTTGGGAGAATGGATATCATCAGAGTTTAACCCAAAACCAAACAAAATAGATTTTAGGCCTAATTCCTTCTCAAACAAAGCTACAATCGGAATACTACCACCGCCTCTTTGCGGAATTGGCTTTTTACCATAAGTTGTTTCCATTGCAGCACTTGCAGCTTTATACCCGTCAAAATCGATAGGAATAACAATTGGCTCTCCACCGTGATGCGGTGTTACCTTAACTTTTACGGTATCTGGCGCAATAGACTCGAAATGCCTTTGAAATAACTCTGTAATTTCTTCTGAAGATTGGTATGGCACCAAACGCATCGAAATTTTCGCGTAAGCTTTCGAGGCCAAAACAGTTTTAGCGCCTTCACCGATATAACCACCCCAAATTCCGTTTACATCTAATGTAGGCCGAATTGAACTTCCTTCCCTTGCAGAGTATCCAGCCTCTGTGTCAACTACGTTTATGCTTAATCCTTTTTTATAATTTTCTTCACTAAAAGGAGCTCTTGCCATTTCGGCTCTATCAGTATCGCTAACCACCTCAACCTTATCGTAGAATCCCGGAATCGTAATGTGGTTATTTTCATCTTTTAATTCAGAAATCATATCACAAAGGATATTGATTGGATTCCCAACTGTACCGCCATAAACTCCAGAGTGTAAATCTCTATCAGGACCAGTAACTTCGACCTCTACATAACTCAAACCACGCAAGCCAACACAAATTGAAGGAGTATCATTCGCGATAATTGATGTGTCTGAAATTAAAATTACGTCCGCCTTTAATTTCTCTTTATTCTCTTTAACGAAAATTCCAAGGTTACTAGAACCAACTTCTTCTTCCCCTTCAATCATAAACTTAACGTTGCAAGCCAACGTATCAGTCTGCATCATAGTTTCAAATGCCTTAACGTGCATATACATTTGCCCTTTATCATCGCAAGCACCACGCGCGAAAATGGCACCATCAGGATGCAATTCCGTTTTTTTAATAACGGGGTCAAATGGAGGTGAATCCCATAATTCAACTGGGTCAGCAGGTTGGACATCATAATGTCCATAAACTAATACCGTTGGTAAACTTGCATCAAACATTTTTTCACCATAGACAATCGGGTGCCCAGCAGT
The DNA here is from genome assembly GCA_018669945.1 of Flavobacteriales bacterium. Lineage (GTDB taxonomy): Bacteria > Bacteroidota > Bacteroidia > Flavobacteriales_G > NORP312 > NORP312. Next base: position 724 of record JABHTA010000223.1, on the reverse strand, counting down.
TGGGCATATTTCAACTAAATCAGCACCTGCTTCAATTAAACTTTGTTTAACCACTACCGCAGTTTTTGCTACATCATTCTTATATGCAGGGTCTGCACTTACGGAAGGTATTTTTAATAACTCTATGAGTTCGTTAACGAACTTATCCTTATTATCTGTAATATAATTGTTTATTAGCTCCATTATTCTTCCGTTTTAAAGTAACCTTTCCTGATTTTAACCGTTTTTTAACCGTATTCCGTAACGGATTTCAAATGTATAATTTTAGATTTATTAAGGAATAAGGAAAATTAAAAATGAAAAAAACAAGCAAATAGGATTACAATAATAAATTTTTGATTTCTATTTTTCTGATTTTCAAGGGCTTTAAATATCTTAAATTTGTTACGATTTATAACAATTCGAAAAATATAACAACTGATGGCCCCTAGCAAGGTGTATCAACGTATATTAAGAAGTAAATGCTAAATTCAACCCTAAAATTCACTATTTGTGCATTTATTGCTATCGCATTACTGACATTTTCTGTTGTAAATTCTTTTGGTCAACCCCTTCAAGTTAATGCAGCCGCGCCTTATAACACTGCTGTTGGCGCAGGAGATGTCTTGTTAGGTAATGGAGTAACAGCCGCCAACTTTACCTTTTATGGTAACCCAATCCAAATGGGATTGTTTTTTGACGGAACGAGCTCAATTGGGTTAGATAGCGGAATCGTTCTTTCTTC
>JABHTA010000222.1 GCA_018669945.1 Flavobacteriales bacterium | reverse complement strand
TTAAACTTACGAGACAATGGTTTTAATGTAATTGTTGGACAACGAAAAAACTCATCATCATGATGATGAGTTTTTTCGTTGTCCAACAATTACATTAAAACCATTGTCTCGTAAGTTTAATGATTGCCCTGGTCCTTGAACTCCGTAACCTAAAATCGCTATAGTCTCCTCTTTCAAAGTTTCTAGTGCTTTTTCTAATGGGAATTCTTCACGAGTTACCACGTTTTCTTTTTCTGTTCCAAACTTTAATTCTGCCATTTTTTAATTATTTAATGATGTTATTTCTAATTCTTTTAAATACTCTTTTAATTGTTTCATTGGTTTTGTTATTGCTACCCTACCCGACCTAACAAATTCTAGTATACCATAAGGCTCTAATTCGTTAAACAAAACTTGCGTTTCTTCTTTATGCCCGGTTTTTTCAATGATGGTAAACCCTGGTTCCACCGCTAAAAATCGTGCGTTATGATTTCTCACTATTTCCTCTGCTTTTCCACCAGCTACCAATACGGTTGTTGGTATTTTATATAAGGCGATTTCCTGATATACCACTTCATCCATGGTATGATAAAATGCTCCTACCACATCAACTTGCTTTTCTAATTGCTTAGTGACTTTTATAATCAAATCCTCTTCTTCATTAATAACTATTGTATATCGGTGTATTCCTATTACTTCACTTTCAGATGCTGCAATACTTTCTATATTGATGTGTCTTCGAGTAAAGATTATACTAACTCTGTTTAATAAACCTATTTGATTTTCTGTAAAAACAGATATTGTAAATTGTTTTTTCATTTCTATAAATTTTATTCTAATCGTATATCTGAAACTGATGCTCCAGTTTCAATCATTGGGAAAACATTATTTTCTTTTTCTACCATTACTTCTAATAAATAAGATCCTTCATGTGTCAACATCTCTTTTAATGCGGCTTCTAAATCTGATCTTTTTTCTATTTTATTTGCCGCTAAACCATATCCTTTAGCTATCGTCTGAAAATCAGGGTTCACCATTTCTGTAGCCGAATAACGCTTGTCGAAAAATAGCTCTTGCCACTGTCTCACCATTCCTAAAAACTGATTATTGAGAATCACAACCTTTATTTCGATTTGCGTTTGAAATATGGTTCCCAATTCTTGTATCGTCATTTGAAAGCCACCATCGCCTATTACAGCAATGATTTGTCTTTGTGGTGCTCCAAATTTTGCACCGATAGCAGCTGGCAAACAAAAACCCATAGTACCTAAACCTCCTGAAGTTATTGAACTTTTTGTTTGATTAAATTCAGCATACCTGCAAGCTACCATTTGGTGTTGACCAACATCTGTTACCACAACTGCTTCTCCTTTGGTTATTTTATTTATTTGAGCAACCACCTCTCCCATAGTCATATCTCCTAACAAAGGATTGGTTTCGTTTTGAATGACTTTTTCATTTTCAATTGCTTTTAATTCTTTAAAATTAGTTAGCCAACGGGTATGTTTTTGATCTTTCAACAAAGCAGTTATCTGTTTCAATGACGCTTTACAATTTCCAACTAAAGCAACAGTTGTTTTTACATTTTTATCCACCTCAGCAGGATCTATTTCTAGATGTATTACTTTGGCTTGTTTAGCATATTGTGCTAAATTTCCTGTTACTCTATCATCAAATCGCATCCCAACTGCAATTAAAACATCGCATTCATTGGTTAATTTGTTAGGTGCATAGTTTCCATGCATACCCAACATTCCTACATTTAATTCATGGTTTGTTGATAATGCTGAAAGCCCCATTATAGTCCAAGCAGCTGGTAATCCTGCCTTTTCTATAAAAGCCTTAAACTCTTTTTCGGCTTCAGCCAATATTACTCCTTGACCAAAAATAACTAGCGGTTTCTTTGCTTCATTAATTAAGACTGCAGCCTCTTTAACACATAAATTATCCACTTTTGGATTAGGAACATAACTTCTTATTTGATTACACTTTTCATATTCAAAATCAACATTTCCAAACTGTGCATCTTTTGTTATGTCTACTAAAACTGGTCCTGGCCTGCCAGACTGAGCTATATAAAATGCTTTAGCTAAAACCGTTGGAATATCTTCTGCCTTTGTTATTTGACAATTCCATTTGGTTACGGGCATAGAGATACCAACTACATCAGTTTCCTGAAAAGCATCTGAACCTAATAAGTGCGCATGAATTTGTCCTGTTATGCAAACCAATGGTGTTGAATCTATCTGAGCATCTGCAATTCCTGTTATTAAATTTGTTGCTCCTGGACCTGATGTTGCGATACAAACACCTACTCTTCCAGATGAACGTGCATAACCTTGTGCAGCATGTATAGCTCCTTGTTCATGCCTGGTTAAGATGTGTTTTAATTCTTCTTGGTAATCATATAATGCATCGTAAACTGGCATTATTGCACCGCCTGGATATCCAAACATCACTTCAACATTTTCTGCCAGCAAACATTGTACAACAGCTTGTGCCCCTGTTATTGTTGATACTTTTTCTAATAATAACTCTTCCATAACTTAAAATTTATCGGTTACACATCCCTGTGAAGCTGATGATACTGTTCTTGCGTATTTATATAACACTCCTCTCTTTGCTTTGAGTTCTGGTGCTTGCCAATTTGATTTTCGTTGTTTTAATTCTTCAACTGAAAGTTGAACATCTATTGAATTTCTTACTGCATCTATGATTATGGTATCCCCATTTTTCACCAATGCTATTGTTCCACCATTTTGTGCTTCTGGTGTGATGTGTCCAACTACAAATCCATGAGTCCCTCCCGAAAAACGGCCATCTGTTATTAAGGCTACTTCATTTCCTAATCCAGCGCCTATTATAGCAGCTGTTGGTTTTAACATTTCCGGCATCCCTGGTCCTCCTTTTGGTCCTTCATACCTAATTACCACGACATCCCCTTTTACTACTTCTCCATTTTTTATGCCTTCATTAGCAGCATATTCTCCATTGTATACTTTTGCACTTCCAGTAAACTTTAAGCCTTCTTTTCCTGTTATTTTTGCCACAGACCCTTCTGTTGCTAAATTTCCTTTTAGTATTCTAATATGACCTGTTTCTTTCAACGGATCTTCTAATGGTCTTACTACATCTTGATTGGCTAATAAGTCTGGTACTTCAGCTAAATTCTCTGCCAATGTTTTTCCTGTTACTGTTAAACAATCTCCATGGAGCATACCTTTGGTTAATAGGTATTTTAATACTGCTGGTGTTCCTCCTATTCGATGAACATCTTCCATTAAATACTTTCCACTTGGCTTTAAATCTGCTAAAAAAGGTGTTTGATCACTTATTCTCTGAAAATCTTCTAATGTGAAATCAACCTTAGCAGTATCAGCTATTGCTAAAAAATGTAAGACTGCATTTGTTGATCCTCCCAGAACAGCAACCAAAGTAATTGCATTTTCTAGTGATTTCTTAGTAACAATGTCTGATGGTTTTAAATCTAGTTGTAACAATTCGATTACTTGAGTTCCAGCAGCTACACTTTCGTCTTTTTTATCTTTACTCATTGCAGGATTTGAAGAATTAAAAGGTAAAGCCATTCCCAAGGCTTCGATTGCTGATGCCATGGTATTGGCAGTATACATACCTCCACAGGCTCCTGCACCGGGCACCGCATTTTGAATTACTTCTTGATATTCCTTTTCATCCATGGTTCCTCCTACTTTTGCACCCCAAGCTTCGAAAGAAGAAACGATGTCTAATTTTTTTCCATGACA
>JABHTA010000220.1 GCA_018669945.1 Flavobacteriales bacterium | reverse complement strand
TATCGCAAAACGGCATTATCGACCCCTATGCAATTCCTTTATCTGATACCACTTATACAGTGGTTGCGTTAGATACAATAGGCGGCTGTTCTGATACGGCAAGCATTGATCTCTATTTAGTGCCCACTTTCGGAAATGTGTTAACACAAACCGATAACGCAATCTGTTTGCTAGATTCAGTTACATTCAATGTTACGCCAGATGTTGCAGATACATATACTTATGAGTGGTCTCCAGCTTCTCTGTTTCCGAGTAATACTATTGCCAACCCAACAGGAGGGTTTACAAATTCAGGAAATATTACACCACAAGTAAGCATTACCAATTCTTTTGGATGTACAAAAATTGAAAATTTTGTAGTCACTGTTTCAAATAACGTTACTCCACTTCTAGAAGTAAGTGGCGACAGCACAATATGTGCAGGTGATAGCTCACAAATATTTGCAAATGTTGTAAATACTGGCGTGGGTATTACTGATGATTTTGAAGGGGGTATTGGTGCTGGTTGGCAAACAATTAACAATGGGATTTCGTCTCCTGCATGTGGTTCAAATAATGGTACTGATGGATTATTCTTTGATGGCCCAGTGCCTCGGGAAGCCATCACAAATCCAATAAATGTGCAAAGTGGAGGTTCTATTGATTTTTGCATGTTTGTTGGAAACGATGTTCTAGGCTCCTCTATCTGCGAAAACGCTGATTTAGGAGAAGACATCGAACTGTCCTATTCTGTTGATGGTGGCGCCAATTGGGTCAATATTCAAATATTCCTGCAGTCAGACTGGGATGCAACTGGATCAAGCCCCAATGCTTGGCAATGTTATTCTATTCCAATTCCTGCAGCAGCACAAACTAATGCCACCATTTTTATGTGGAATCAGCCTTCTCCATCAGCTTGTACCGGTTGCGATAGTTGGTCAATCGATGACGTTGCTATTACTCCAATTGGCGGTAATTACCAATATGCTTGGACCCCAACGGGAACTATTAATGATAGTACTTTAGCAAATCCTTGGGTAACTCCAACGCAATTATCTACAACGTACTTTGTACTTGCATATGATACGATTGGAGGTTGTTCTGATATTGATAGCGTAACCGTTTCTATGGTGAATTCATTTAGTGTCGCGGCCTATCTTTCTGATACTGCTATATGTCGTTATGAAGAATTTGAAATGAGTGTAACTCCTCCTGCCGATACTACATATACCTACACTTGGACACCTTCAATCTATTTAAGTAGTACCGCTGATTCTGCAGTTACAGCAGATACTGTGGCTACTTCTGGCTGGCTAGAGTACATAGTTGAAACAGCTAATCCATTTGGTTGCCAAAGAACAGACACATTTAGAGTGCAAGTTTCTGAAGGTGCTCCGCCAATACTAACAATTTCGGGTGATTCAACGATGTGCCAAGCAGATACTACCACATTATTTACTGTGTTTAATGCGAATACTCCTATTACTTGTCAGTATTGCTTTAACATGTATGACGACTTTGGTGATGGATGGAATGATTCTTATGCTCAGCTTTGGTTAGATGGAGTGCTATTTCAAGACTCTTTATTCGCCCAAAATCCATGGGGTAATGGAGACTCTGCGGTTAATGTTTGCTTTGATATTGCGGAAGGATCCAACATCGAAGTAGTGTTCGTTCCGGTAGGCCCTTTTGATACCGAAATTAGCTACTATTTTGGACAAGACTTGTTAGGTTCCGTTGGTAGCGATACCTTATTCTCTGACGGGCTAAACGGAACGGTTCCCGCTAGTGGGTCGGTCTACACTACAATTGCTAGCTGTGGCAGTGATGCGTTTCCTAGTTTAACATTTGATTGGAATCCAGCAACCTCGTTGTCAAATCCTGATTCAAATATTACAAACGCATACCCGTCTGGAGACCAATCTTATACTTTAATTGGTTTAGATACAATTGGAGGATGCGGTGACACCGCATATTACAATGTTTACGTTGTTCCAAGTTTTGAGCCATCAGTAACTGCATCTGATTCAGTAATTTGCCTATTAGAAAATGTGGCATTTGATATTAACGTTACCCCTACTCCAACTACTACTTATAGTTATGATTGGGAGTTTTCTTCTTATTTAGCAAGCAATTCTGGTTCGACTAATACGGCAAGTAATATAGATGTGCCTGGAGATTTAACTTTTAACTATACGGTATCAAGCCCCGAAGATTGTAATAAAACGGGGACGGCTTCTGTGTTTGTTTCTACAGGAATTCAACCCGAAATTTCAGCTGTTGATGACACTATTTGTGAAGGAAATACCATTGCATTAAACCCAACACTAGTTGGTTTAAGTCTTACTGCTGATAGCTGTGAGCTTACTTTAGAAATGTTTGATTCATTTGGTGATGGTTGGGGCGGTGCTAGTTTCGATATCATTATTAATGGTGCAATTACTGATAGCCATACATTAATAAATGGATTAGATTCGACTTTAACATTTAGTGTTGGAGTTACAGACGAGATTTGTGTTAATTATAGTGCTGGATCATTCCCTGATGAGGTAACTTACGTGCTATCGTTGGGTTCACAAATTTTATTGTCAGATGGCTTTAATGTCGATGGTTTAGGGCCCGATCAAGGTCAGGTATGGTGTGCCGTTCAAGTATGTGGTCTAAATGATGCTACTTACGCATATGATTGGAGTCCAGCTTCGTCTTTAACAAGCGATAATACTAAATTTACCGTTGCATCACCCGCAAGCAGCACAACCTATCAAATTATTGTAACTGATACGGTGGGTTTCTGTGCAGATACTGCTGAGATTGATATAACAGTAATTGAAATACCTCAACCATCCGTTAGTTCTCCAGGTAGCTTTTGTGAAAACCAGCCTCCAATTAACTTGCAGACTTTAGTTGACATACAAGGAGGAACATGGTCGGGTTCTGGCATTGTCGATCCAGTTTTAGGCACATTTAATCCAAACGATGGCATTATTGGGTTAAATACAATTAATTATACTGTTACTATATTAGGTTGCACGGGTGACACAACTTTTAATATTCCTATTAATATTATACCGGGTGCGCCAAGTGCTTTAACTAATAGCCCTTATTGTCAGGCGACTTTAATAAGCAACGTAAATGGAAATGGCTCTGGGGGAACATTAACATGGTATGAGTACAACCAAATAACAGCGATTGATACTGGTACAGCACCAAATTTAGGTATCGCTGGAGAAAATGACACGCTGTATGTAAACGAAACATTGAATGGCTGTACTAGTCCATTTACCGCCGTTCCAATAGAAGTAATTCCTCAACCCAACGTTAGTTTTACTGGAAACAGTGAACCTGATTCAACTCAAGGTTTAATTCCAATGGATGTTCTTATCTCTAACGATTCTGATGATAGTTTGAGCTATGTTTGGAACTTCGGAAATGGAACATCTTCTGGAGACCAAGACCCCGGAACAATAATTTACAACTCTATTGGGAATTATGTAATTATGTTGGTTGGTACCGATGCCAACGGATGTCAAAATAGTGATACATTATTAGTTGATGCAGATGATGTAACTTTTATCCCAATTGTTTTCTCGCCAACAGGTGACGGGATTAACGATGTGTTCAAGGTAACTGGTTTCCCGGAAGATGACTTCTTATGTATAATCTATAACCGTTGGGGTGTTAAATTGTATGAATATACCGACCCCATTAATGGATATTGGGACGGAGGAAAACATCCTGATGGAACCTACTTCGCATTAATTACTTATACAGATTGGGGCGGTGAGAAGAAAAGTTTTGAGGGCGCAATTACACTATTACGAAAAGCTAGGTAATTTTATTAACCGACATTACTGCCTATCCTAGAAACGAAAAAGCACCTACTTCTGTAGGTGCTTTTTACTTAATGTTTACATGGCAAAATCGTCTTAATACTGTTCTTTTTGAGGCTCATCAATTAACTGCTCAAGGGTTTCTTTCTATCTCTCGCTCTTCAAAAATTATAGATTCTTAGACTCTTTTTAAAGCACATTTTTTTCGTTGATCTTCCTCCAATAACAATAGGAAGGTGCACCCATGTATTATTAGATTGTTATTAAAAAGAGGGGGATGTATTTTCGTTAATGTAACGACCTATGGTTGTAAACATGCGCCGTTGCTAGAAGGAACCCTGCAATCGGCATAAGTAACATTTCCATCTGCATTATACCTATATGTAAACTAATTATTAAGCCAAAGCTTATAGCAAACAACAGAAAAGGTAATGATTTTTTATGTTTCAAATATCCAATAGTAAATGAAGACGATGCAATGATAAAGCTCACCAAAATAATGGCGTGTTCTACAGACTCACCAAAGAAAAAATTATCTTTTAACATCGGCTGTGCCATCATAAGCATTGGAAATACGACACAGTGTATACCACATACAACCGACAATGTTGCCCCAACAAGATCTATGTTTATCGACTTAATTCTATGTAGTATCTGACTCATAAATGAAACTCAGTTGCAAAAGTATGCTATTTGCAATTCTGTTGCAAGTTTTTTCTTTGTAAATTTGCAGACATGGATGCGGAAAATATATTAGCTGAACACGGGCTTAGAAATACCGAGGCAAGACATGGCGTTCTTGATGTGTTTAACAAATATGACTATGCACTTTCTCACAGCGATTTAGAGAAAGAGCTGCAAAAATATTTCGACCGTGTTACGATATACCGAACAATCCATTCGTTTCTCGATAAAGGCATCATTCATAAAGTTATTGACGATTCAGAATCTGCTAAATATGCACTTTGCGCTGATGAATGCTCATCAGACCGGCACCATGATAATCATGTGCATTTCAAATGTGCAAAATGTGGAAATTCAGAATGTCTTAATCATGTGCAAATTCCAAGCATTAATGTACCAAAAGGATACCTTGTAAGTGAATCCAACCTCTTAATTGAAGGAGTTTGCGCATCTTGTAACTAAGTAAGGCCTTCCCAAAGTAAGGCCTTACTTAATAAACCATCCGGATAATTAATATCCGGCATTAATAAATCAAACGCTATCTATTAATGCTCTTCTCCACAGTGAACTGTATACGTTACTCCTCCTGTCGTGTGTCCACTTGTTTCTAAATCTCCTATTTCATCTCCGCATTTCTCACCAAGTTCAACTTCATCTCCATTAGCATCATCATAATGGCATTCGTAACATTCTTCTTTTTTACACGCAGAAAACATTAGTGTTGTGCTTAACGCTAGAACTGATAAATAATTTAACTTTTTCATAGTTTTTGTTTTTTATTTGATTTTGAAAATTTAATAATAAGATTTACATAATAATTCCTTCCTGGGTTGGACAATCCTAAGGTCTTTAAGCGCGACAAGTGATCAATATAATCTTCGTTAAAGACGTTTTTTATTCCTATTCCTAACTCTAATGGAATTCGAAAACCTGCCTCTAGATTAATACCTAGGTTAACTAAATTGTAACTATTACTAGTTGTCTCGAATTGAGCTATACGGTTTTGCTGAAAATAATACTGGTGCTGTAAAACAATATTTTTCAATTTCACCTTGGCGTTGTTGGTAAACTCAAACTTAAAAAATGTATTTACTCGTCTATGAGGAATTCTTGGAAGTGGATTTCCGATCTCATCTACGGCATATACAGTAGAGTAACTACTCTCTAAATGAAGATTATCTATAAAATGTGGGTGGTAGTGGAACCCAATACTCCCTCCGTTAAGAACAGCATAGTTTGCCTGTTTATATTCGAAAACGGGCAAACCATTTATCACCGAATCTTGCGGACTTCTATATATGTAATCCTGCAATCGGTTATAAAACGGATTTAATACAAACTCAAAATGCTCGGAATGATATTCATATGAAACATCTACCTGAATTGCTTTTTCACTCTTTAAGTCTTGATCTCCGATGTCGTAAGTAAGAGTTCCGTGGTGCACACCATTTGCAAGTAATTCAATTGATTGTGGCGCCCGATAACCGGTAGAAATATTCCCGCGAACTGTTGATTTCTTAGCGTCCCTCGAAATTCCAAAAGAATAATTAAATCCTGAATAATTCTTTTTAATTAGACCACTTCCAGCAAACAAATCATTTGTCTTCACAATTCTATTATCAAACCTTGCTCCTCCTTCTATAACCCAATTCAATAAAGCAAAATTTGCCAATAGGTATGCACCATTATCAAAAGTTCTCGCATTGGGAATTATCATCTCTGAAGCATTATCATGGTTCAAATTATATTGCACCATACCCTGAACGCCACCAGTTAACTTTAACCCATTACGAAAGTCGCGTTTACTATAAATGTTGTATAGCCCATTACTAAGGGTCATATTTATTCCAGGAATAGTGACTTTCTCGTCAAACTCAGTTAGTTTATTAGATGTATATCCTATGTTGGCAACAAACTCACCTTTTGCTATGTAGAACTTATTGTTGAATAACAAATAGTGGTTAGTAATAGATTGCGCAGGTATCACAGCTTTTCGGTTTTGCTCCGTAGAAAGAAATAAATAAGAATGTAAGTGTTCCTCATGTGTATGTCCGGGTAATCCAATCCTATTAGAAAGAAAATTATAACGAATGTTACTAACCCATTTTTTCCTGTTAAATCCAATTGAAATTTTCGCATTCGTTTTTCTATACCTTGAATTTTTAACGTATAAACTATTCGGTATTTGATAGTCTGCGTGATTTGCAGAGTTCAAATAAGCACTAACTCTGCTATTCTTTTTAGCAGTTCGAATCGCCAACGAATTATCAATCCCCATGGTAACTGAATTAAACTTAGTTCTTAGAGTCAAATCAAATGAGTTTTGATTAGCATATGATTCATCTACGAAATAAACAACACCCCCCAAGGCGTCAGCTCCAAACAGTAAAGAAGCTGGTCCTTTAATGATTTCGACACTACCAACTCCAATTTCATCTACTCCCATTCCATGATCTCCTCCCCATTGCTGATTCTCAATTCGGAGGCCATTCAAGTAAGTTACAATTCGTGAGCCCGATAATCCTCTAATGATTGGCTTGCTTATTCCAATACCAGTAGTAGATTGATATACGCCAGGAATATTTGAAATTGCTTCACCTAAAGTAGTAGGTTGTATTGCATTTAACTCAGAAAGCTGACGAGACTCTATATTAGAAATTGTCTGATTCTGCATTTTCCCCCCAAGCGAAGAAACTATAATTTCCTCTAACTGCAGGTGGCTTGGTTCAAGATAAAAAGTATCTACTTTATTTGTTTTTGTGTTTCCTAAACCAATTAAATTTGAATAACCAATTGCGGAAATCTTTAATGATAATTGTTTTGGTAGTTCGCCGAAGTAAGAAAAATTACCAATAGAATCAGAGACTGTACCAGAACCTATATCTAGATAATAAATTGTTGCATATGGAATCGGCTGGTTAGTTTCTAAATCAATAACCTTAGCCCCTCCAGTGTCTTGAGCAAACAAAAAGTGAGGAATAAAAATCAAAAAGAATATTACAGTATGTCTTTTCATTTTGCAATTGTGTTGCAAATATATATGTTCATTTTATTTTTGCAACATAGTTGCAATTTAATTTTAAGCTATTACTTATCTTTAGCCAAATGTATTTTGACATTTTTCAGAGCAAGTTGTTAGCTGAACTTGAAAAGCCCTTACCGGGTATTGAAGCCCATTTTAAATTAGCTCCTTATAAGCGTCTAATTGGGAAAAATGCACGGGAAAAAGACCCAAGCCCCAAATTAAGTGCGGTATTGGCCTTACTATTTCCCAAAAATAACGAACCACATATTTTGCTTACACTGCGCAACACATATAAAGGAGTTCATAGTAAACAAGTGAGTTTTCCTGGTGGAAAACGAGAAAAAATTGACACATCATTTGAACAAACTGCACTGCGAGAAACTGAAGAAGAGATTGGAATTAATACGAAATCCATTCAAATACTGGGTAAATTAACGGAAGTTTATATTCCTCCTAGTAGATTTTTAGTTCACCCCTTTGTTGGTGTCACACCTTCAAGTCCTATCTTCAAGCCAGATGCCCATGAAGTTTCCGAAATTATTGAATGCCCTATTTCTCAACTCCTTGATGACTCAATTATTAAAGAAAAAAACATTTTTTTAACTACTACACAACAAAAAATGAAAACCAAATACTTTGATGTTAATGGGCATGTTGTATGGGGAGCCACGGCTATCATGCTAAGTGAGTTAAAAGATATTATAAAACAAATTGTATGACTAAATTTTTGCTTTTAATCTCCTTTACAATTATTACTCATATTGGGGTTGGTCAACCTTACTTAGAAAACAAAACATATACCTATCGAGAAGCAATAAACGAATACGTCAAACTTGATGAATTATACCCAAACGCCAAACTTTTTACCAAAGGACATACTGATTCGGGAAAGCCTTTGCACTTATTCGTAATAACAAGCGATGGAGAATTTAACGCTACCGCGGCTAGCCAAAATAATAAGCGGGTTTTGTTAATCAACAACGCAATTCATGCGGGAGAGTCTTGCGGGGTTGATGCATGCATAGAGCTCTCCAAAGACCTTTTAAAGAAAGATGAAAATAACCTTTTAGAGCATGTTATAATCTGCATAATTCCCGGGTACAACGTTGGTGGTATGCTCAACCGGAACGGTACTTCCCGAACAGGACAAAATGGGCCTGAAGAATATGGCTTTCGAGGCAATGCCAAAAATTTAGACCTTAACCGTGACTTTATTAAGTGTGATTCGGAAAATGCAAAAGCGTTTACTAGAATTTATCATTACTGGAACCCAGATGTTTTTATCGATACCCACACCACAAACGGTACCGATTTTCAATACAATATGAGTATCATTACAACGCAACCCGACAAACTTGACCCTTTAATAAGAGATTATGTAAGAGAAAAGATGAACCCTGCCATCTATCAATCCATGAAAGATGCTGAGTTTGAAATAACTCCATACGTATCGGCTTTGGACAAAACACCTGATAAAGGCTTCAAAGATTACCTCGAAACACCGAGGTATTCGACTGGTTATACTGCGCTTTTTAATACGATTGGCTATGTAACCGAAGCTCATAAATACAAACCATATAAAGACCGAGTGGAATATACGTATCAATTTATTCTAAAAACTGCAGCTTGGATGAATCAAGATTACAAGCAGCTTGGATTAGTTCGTGAAAAGGCAGCAGCTGAGTTACGAACTCAAACTAAATTTGATATTTTCTGGATGCCAGATACTGTTCATTATACCGAAGTTAATTTTAAAGGATATCGTGCAGAGAAAAAATCTAGTATAACAACCGGAAGCGAGATTCACTATTACAACCAAGAAAAACCATATACGAAAGAAGTAAAATATTATAATAGATATTCTGCTTCTAAAACAGTTATTCGCCCTAATGCTTATCTC
>JABHTA010000217.1 GCA_018669945.1 Flavobacteriales bacterium | reverse complement strand
TTTTGAGTTTAGAGCTAAGGCGAGGCGACTAAAGCAGAAGCATCAAATTGAAATGATTATCATTGATTATCTTCAGTTAATGACTGTTGGAGGAAGCAGTGGTGCAGGTAATCGGGAGCAAGAAATTAGTACAATTTCTAGGTCGATTAAAAGTATCGCTAAAGAATTAAATATTCCAATAATAGCGTTGTCTCAGTTAAGTCGTGCAGTCGAAACTCGTGGTGGCTCAAAAAAGCCAATGCTATCTGATTTACGTGAATCGGGAGCGATTGAACAAGATGCAGATATGGTAATGTTCATCTATCGGCCTAGTTATTATGATCTCGACCAAGACGAAGACGGTAATGTGATACCAGAAGATTATGCTGAGGTACATATTGCTAAGCATAGAAACGGTTCTCTTCAAACGGTTCCGCTCAAATTTATCGGTAAGTTTACCAAGTTTATGGATAGACAATCTGATGAGTTCGATTCGTTTACTCCAATCGAACCATCAGATGATTTTGGTTTCGATGCAGGTGCAAGTAATATGATTATGCCATCTTCAATGAATGAAGAGGAAGAGGGAGATGTGCCGTTTTAATAATATCAATAATATTTTAACGGTAAAACTAGAGGAACTTTTGAACTAGTTAGTTACAACAAATCAATCTCTTTCTCTTTAAAAGCACTAACAAAAAGGATATTACCTATGTCTTCGTAACCTTCAAAAAGTTTTATACCTTGCTCTGCTAAAGAATCATTGTCATAACCAAGTACGGTTAAATCGGCATCACCAGATTTGATATTAATAGTTGATTGAATATCTCCTCCTTTTACAGTAGGAATTAGCTCAATGTTGTTTTGTGAAATAGGTAAACGACCAGATTGAATAAGTGAAAGCAATTTCTCTCGTTGAACATCCTCTTGGTCGTTTTCATAAATTGAGAAAATTTTAATTGTAGCGTGTTTCCATTCTGGGTGCCCCATCATAATGTAAGCTAACAATATCATAAGGTTAGAGTTTTCGTAATCTTTATGGGAAATCCAAATATGAATTTCTTTCTTGTATCCAAATCCTTTGTAGGTGCTTCTTAAAATACACACATCAAATTCTGTAGTTCTTAATAGGCCATAATTGTCTATTACATCTTGTATCGTTTTAGGCTCAGAATTTAGGTACTCGAATAACATCATATTATTCCCTTTACCGGAAACGCCAGAAAGCTGAATAACCTGAGCAATTGCAGATGTATACGAGGGACTAATCAAAGTATCTATATAAACACGACTTTTCACTCCTTCGGCTAGTTCAATTAATCGATCGCGTGCATCTGCAGAAGAATCGAAAGTTTCTTTTGATAAAAAGCCTTCGGTATAATGAATGTAAGTCCCAAAACCATATTTGTTTGACATCCAACGAATCATATCGAAAGCCGACCGTCTTTTAAACGAATCTTGACTGAAACATATAATAAACGGTCGCCAGTTAGTGTCATCAATCCCCTTGTCTCTTTTTTGGAGATAAACTTGCAATTCTCTACTCAATTGGAAAATGACACCTTTAAATAGTTTTTCTATTCCTGGTTTATCAGTGTTCTTTGCGGCAACCCAGAAGTAGATACCAACCATTATTACAATAGAAATTATTGCATACTCAAAGTTCATTGCGAACATTAGTCCGAAAGAGAGAATTGCTCCGCCAACTGAGAAATACCATTTCGATTTAAATGTTGGCCTGTATGCTGGGTCGGCTGCGAAATGTTCTAGGAAAGAAATTGTACAAATAGCCCCATAGGTAACCATGAAGAACATTGAAATAATTTGAGCAACAAAATCAATATCGCCAATAGCAATAAAGAAAAATGCTATTGCGCAAGTAAGGAGGAGCGAATTAATAGGTTCTCCATCTTTTTTTCTTCCTCGCGCAAACCAACCACTAGCGCCATCATTAAATATTTTATCAACACCTAAAGCTTGTAAAGTTCTTGGGGCAATCATTACAGAGCCAAGAGCTGAAGAAATTGCAGCGCATCCTAAACCTATAGGAATAATTGGCCCCCAAATGGCGATTTTTTGCATAATCATTTCGTCATATGCCAGTTCAAATGTTGTCGCTGAGAAGTATAGTTTAAATGCCACTGCTACATA
This sequence comes from Flavobacteriales bacterium, assembly GCA_018669945.1. Classification (GTDB taxonomy): domain Bacteria; phylum Bacteroidota; class Bacteroidia; order Flavobacteriales_G; family NORP312; genus NORP312. Next base: position 6,393 of record JABHTA010000217.1, on the reverse strand, counting down.
AACTACTATACCAACAATTGTCGCCCACAATGTCCCTTGAGGAATTGATTTTTTTGGATCTTTTAAATCTCCAGACAGCCCTAAGCCAGCCGCAATACCAGTAAATGCGGGGAAAATAATAGTAAACATGTAGAAAAAATCATGTCCGTCAGTAATTTTTTGATTGAAATCAAGTAATGTTTGATGACCAGATGATTCATCACCCATAAAGAAAAGCAGCAGTGATAAAAACAGCACTGCAACAACAACGTATAAAGCTTTAACACCAATGTTAGCGCCTTTTGTTACCATCAGTATTGTGAGTATTCCCATAAAAATAAGACCTATCCACGTGTTGTTAAGTTCGGGTCTTCCGAAATAAGGAATTTCAGAAATATGAATAGTCATGTAGGTATTAATAATTTCTGTAATGGGTTCAAACGCAACGGCAAAGGCTATTATATAGAAAGCAACACTAACTGCTTGAGACAGAAATAAAGTAATTCCAATGGAGGCCCCAACATTAAAACCGAATGAACGCGAAATCATGTAATATGCTCCACCGCCTTCAACTCTTTGGTTGGTAGCAATTTCTGCAACTGCAAGGGCTGTGGGTACAGTAACTAAATGACCAACTAGAATTATTAATAAGGTGCCAAATAAGCCAACATGGCCAACGGCATACCCAAAACGAAGGAACAATATCGCACCTAATATGGTCGATATAGCTGTCATAAACACGGGTAGTGTACCCATGCTTGCACCTTTTGTTCTCCCTAAAGTTTTAGCCATGTTTCAAATAAAGCAATTAAAACGTTTGTTATTCAATTCGGTTTCAAATATCTACTACAAATGCCCCATCGTTTGGTACAGAATGAACATTTAGGTTCATTTTAAGCGCTTGCTGCTTCCATTTATCTGTTATCCACTTTGGGTTAGATGAATCAAAAATTAAGGTTTTGAATTCGTAATCCTGTGTTAGTTTTTCTAGATTTAAATACTTTATTTTAGAGATAATTAGATAATCGACTAATAATGGGGAGGCATGAACACCACTTTGATTAGTGACAACGGCAACTGACTTGTTGTTGTGTTGAAAGAATCCGATTCCATATTTTTTAACCTTAGTTGAAACCGATTCATTTCCATCAATTAATTGGTTATTAGTCGCTCCAACTTCCCACCAATGGTGTTTAATGTAGAATTTCATTTTTTCGTTATCTTGAATTAAAGAGCTGTCAGCGACTAAAAAACTAGAATGCCCATCAATAAATTCAAAGGCCGTTGTTTTGGGTACATGATAAACGACAAACTTCGATTGATGACTTTGCGTTACACCTTGATATAATTGATATGAGACAAGTAGCAAAGTGCAGCTTAGTGCTATATGTAAATATTTCGCCTCTTTATAAGCAAAATATACCAAAAAAGTGATGATGATGAGATAGATCATCCACGTTTCTGTGATGTTAATAGTAAGGCCTTCTGTTAGTGAGTATGGAATAGATTCAATTAGTTGGACGCAATAGTTCATAGCCCAAATTAGCCAATACAAGGCCTTGGAAACCCAAGTGGCCAGTATCGTCCCCCAAGAAACTAAAAACAGAATTATTCCCGTATAAACGATAAATGTAGCTAATGGTATTACAATCAAGTTGGAGATGAAAAAGTAGTTTGGAAATTGGTGAAAGTATAACAGTCCAAGTGGAAATGTGGCAACTTGAGCGGCAATAGAAACAGCTGTTAATTCCCACATTTTATCTAAAAGCCAATTATGCGGATTAAGCCAGTTATAGATTTTAGGTTGCAAATAAATGATCCCGATTACAGCAAGGTACGAGAGTTGAAAACCTACTTCCATTATAAGAAACGGATTGATAATCAATAAGAAGAAAGCTGAAACCGCTAGCGTGTTATATATGTTTGTGTTTCGCTTTGTGGCCTTTGCAATTACAATAAAACTAAACATAGTAGCAGCTCGCAAAACCGAAGGAGATAAACCTGTAAGCATTGCATAAAACCAGAGAAAAGCGATAAGTAAAATTGCCTTGATGATGTGGCCATATTTGATTCTATCGAGAAACATTAAAATACTATTTAGAATAACAAATATTATCCCAACATGTAGGCCTGACACTGCCAATACGTGTGTAGCACCAGCGCTTGAATATGCTCTCATTAGCTCGTCTTCTAAGGCTCCTTTATATCCCAAAACCAGAGCAGAAGCTACACCAAATTCATTCCCAGTAATTCCGTATTGTTTGAATACACGGAGTAAGTGAGTTCTTAAACTATTCGACCAGATGAATATTAAAAAGCCTTCATTCTTGCCGGTGTTAATCCAATCTGTTGCGTGGATATAGCCCTGGTGATATATATTGTGAAACTGTAAATACCGTTTATAGTTAAATTCCCCTGGGTTATTAGGAGATTTGCTTTCATTAAGCCGAATATTTAGCAAGAGTATATCTCCATATTCAATTGCTTTAACTTCTTCTGATTTTTGTATGTAAGTGATTACCTTGCCATGTGTTTCATGCCACCCAGAGCTGTCGCGAAACGATTCAACCTCGATTGATACTTTATAGGATTTCGCTTTTTCTTCTGCAGGTTCTGTTACACGAACTTGTAGCCACGTTTTTTCAGAAACAAGATTACCGACATGGGAAGCAGAGAAAATCTGAATGTTTCCTATGGTAAGCAAGTACCCGTTTGCAAGAAGGGTAGTGGTTAATGCAATTCCGTATATCCATCGTAAACCGTAATTCTTGTAGAGTAACTTGAATACCCCTAGTACAATGGTGAGAGCTGAAGTACAAATTAGAATTCCCCACCAAAAGTCGATTTTTAAGGGAAGAAAAGCTGCGAATATTATTCCGACAATAAATGGGGTAATTAGCCGGAAGAAGGGTATCTGCTGATAGAATTTCAAGATTGAAATATACTAATCCAATTTTTATTAGTTGCTAATTTTGAAAGTGTAGATTTGATATTGTTTCATTAGCCCCAGGACTTATGTCTTATAGTAGTCCTAATTCACTACTTTTTTATGACTGGATTATGTTGGTTTGAGTAAAAGTGTTGCCCTAATCCTTAAAAAAATCAATATTCTCTATATCGATAAGGTGCACATCAGTATAATAGTAATGTAGAATTTCTTTGAAATCGTATCCCGAAGTTGACATTTTCATAGCTCCCTCTTGGCATAAGCCAATGCCGTGTCCGAAGCCGTTTCCAATAAATTTGATTATATCACCTTGGTCAATAAGGTTAAAATGAGAAGAACGAAACTTCATATCCATTCTAATTTTTGGTGTCGTTATAGTTGAATCGATATAGCTAAAGTATTTTTCTCTCATTTCAGGAAAGTGCTCAATAGCACAATTCGCATAAAGAGAGTCATCAACTGGAAAATTATACGTTTTAGTCAGATAGTTTAACCACACATCTTTTGGAACTTCTTTCTCCCATACTGCATGAGGCATATCCGTACAAAATGTATCGCAAATGGATCTTAAATAAGGTAAAGGATATCGCCAAGCATCTTCTGAATTGACGGTTTGTCCTCCACAATTAGAGAAAAAAGCGGCAGTTATTATATCGATGTCGCTATCTACTACTACAATTCTCTTCGTAGAATTTGAAGCCTTTTGGATGTCTGAATTGTGTCTACTTCTGTTATGATAAACTTGGCAATGTACTTTGTCGCAGAGACTAAACCCTTCTTTTTTATGCCGAGCTTTATTAGCTAAAGCGTATGTCCTACAGATAATCGCTTGTACTTTATAGTACTCTAGATTTTGACTTGAACCCGCTTCGGATTCAATAACACCAGCAACATAATGTTCGATATAAACTGTATTTATTAATTTTAATTTCGAACCTTTTGGAGTGATGGTAAGGTTGTCGAAATATTGGTGCTCGTATTTATTGGGTCGAGTTGGTTTTAATTTAAAAATGGCACCCCACTTTAATCGTTTAAAGTAAACTTTATTTACTGTTCCTAAGTCTCGGTTAAAAGATTTTAAATGAAGTTGCCCGCCAATATTGGTAACTTGAATTGCCTCTTTTTCTTTAATAGTATACAGTACTTCTCCGTCTCCAATAACCTCATAACTACCGTAGAGGGGAGCAAATAGAATGGCTATTGGCTCTCGGTTGTGCAAAATCCCTATTCTAACAATCTCGTTGTTCGAAAACGAAGAGAATGTCGAAATAAAACTTACGAGTATGACTAACCAAATACGCATTTAGCGCAAAACTAATTGGGTAGACTATCCCTATTACTTCGCTAGTTAAGAGTTTTCAACATCAATGTCGCAGTTTTGGCAGAAGCGCCATGTCCGCCTAGTAATTCTCTTAGCCTTTTGTAATCGTTTAGTTGCTGCTTTTTGTTGGACCCAAGTATTTTGTAAAGCTCTTCAGATATGCGATTCGTGTTTAAGTCATCTTGAATGAGCTCTGCAACGGCTTCTTTGTTAAGAATGAGATTTACTAGTGATATAAATTTAACGTTAATTAAACGCTTTGCTATTTGATAAGTTAGAGAACCCGCTTTGTAGCAAACAACCTGTGGAACGTTAAAAATAGCAGTTTCTAAAGTCGCGGTTCCAGAGGTGACAAGAGCGGCTTCAGCTATTTTTAGTAAATTGTAGGTTTGATCGAATATAATAGTCGTATTATCAGAAAGAAAAGTTTTGTAAAACTCTATATTTAATGATGGAGCTCCCGCAATTACAAATTGATAATCAGGAAAATATGATTGAACAGAAAGCATTTCCGAAAGTATTCTTGTTACTTCTTGCTTCCTACTGCCAGGTAAAAGAGCAATTATGGATTTGTTTGATAGCTTGTTTTTAGATAAAAACCTATCTTTCTCGTTATTCGAAAACGAAATGTTATCTATTGCATCTAGCAATGGGTGACCGACATAATTAACATCAACATTATATTTCTGATAAAACTTTGTTTCGAAAGGAAATATGGTAAACATTTCGTCTACACAAGCTTTAATTTTTATTGCTCTTTTCTGATTCCAAGCCCAAACTTTTGGTGAGATGTAGTAGAAAACTTTAATGCCTTTACTTTTAGCAAACTTCGCGATTCGAAGGTTAAAACCGGGATAGTCAACGAGAATTAACGCATCTGGATTATATTCTAAAAGGTCTTGTTTGCAAAAACTAAGATTGGCTTTAATGGTTCTTAGGTTCAATAGCACTTCGGTAAATCCCATAAATGCCATGTCATTATAGTGTTTTATAATGTTGGGACTTTGAGCATTCATTAAATCTCCACCCCAAAATCGAAATTGCGTTTCGGAGTCTTCAGACTTTAGGGCCTTCATCAAGTTAGAAGCATGTAAATCTCCTGATGCTTCTCCGGCTATGATATAGAATTTCATTTAAACCTGATACTTAAAAACCCAGATAAACACGTACACAAACGTCGCGGCAATAATTCCTTTACCAAACTTATCGCGACCTTTTTTATTTAAAAAAAAATACATGATTCCTCCATTTATGGCAAAAGCAAACAATGAAAAGCTTTCATCAAAACCAGAACCAAGAGAATTACCTTGTTTATGTGCTTGCCATAGCAGAATTGATTTGCCTCCAAAATAGATTGCTGCAGGCAGCAGCAATCCAACAAAAATTCCAGTAAGCCACGAATCAAGTTTAAAATATTTTTTCATTTTAAATTCCAGTTATTTAGTTTTTCTAGAGCGCTATATGCAGTCATGTCGCAATGGACAGGAACTATTGATATATAATTATTATCTAATGCCCAAATATCTGTATCTGTTGCCTTTGGTTCATAATTTATGAAAACGCCTGTAAGCCAATAGTATTCTTTTCCTGAAGGATCGATTCTAACGTCAAATTCTTCAGTCCAATTACCATGACATTGGCGGCAAATTTTAATACCAGCAATTTCTGTTTCTCCAAGTTTTGGGAAGTTTACATTTAAACAAATTCCATCAGGAATCGATTGTTTTAATGTTTCTTTAATAATTTTAGCTGCATATTTCTTAGCTGTTTCAAAGTTAGCATCAATCGAATGGTCAAGCAACGAAAAACCTAACGATGGAATTTTTTCCATAGCACCTTCAACTGCAGCAGACATTGTTCCCGAGTAAATTACATTTACCGATGCGTTTGATCCGTGATTGATTCCTGAAATTATTAAGTCTGGCTTTCTATCAAGAAATACGTTTACGGCCAGTTTTACGCAATCTACGGGAGTTCCGCTACATGAATAGGCTTCAATTCCTTCAAAATAATTTATAGATGTTTTACGTAGGGTGTTTTCTAGGGTAATAGCATGGCCCATGCCAGATCTTGCTTGATCAGGAGCAACAACTACAACTTCCCCTAATTTTTGCGCTACTTCAACTAAGGCTCTAATACCAGGAGC
>JABHTA010000261.1 GCA_018669945.1 Flavobacteriales bacterium | reverse complement strand
TACTCATTCCAACTTCATTATTTGTATTGCCAGCAACAAGAATAGCAACAACAGTCCCATGACCTTGGGATCCAGTATTAGCCGGATCATAGTGTACAACTTTACCTATAAGATCTTCATGATTTACAAAATAATTCTGATCGGTTACAGCCGCCACAATATTAGTGTCTCCATGAGTGATATCCCACGCTCCTTCAGCATTTATTAAGTCTAACGACCACATGGGGTTAAAATTCATAGTGTAATCGTCTGGCAATACTAATGACTCATATTTAGGGCCATACTCAAGGCCACTAATTGCGCTAACATTATTTAGAGCAGCGTATAGGTCTGCTTGATTACAATTACAACTAAATTCATATACTTTTAATAAAAGCGGGATTTTTGAACTTGGTAAAGCCTGCTTATAAGTAATGTTAAATTTTTTGGCAGCAGCTAAATAGGTTGAGGATTTTTCTAATTCAGATAAATTTTTCACACTTCCCCAAACGTTTGAATTTTGAGAAACAGCAAAATTTGCAGTTGATAACAGAACAATTATCAATGCAATATTTTTTCTAATTGAATTTTTCATGATATAAAAGTTTAGTTAAATGGTTTGTCTTTGCAGCATTACTTGCTGATAAAATTGGAAGATTAATATCTATCAAACAGAATTAATATCTACATATGTGATGTATGAAATAATAATAGTGACGAACGGAATTATCTTTTTTAGCTTATTGTGACAAATGAGCAACATTATGTGACAAAAGATAAGCCTAAAATAAAATTTCCGAAATGGATCTCTGATAGGTACGGCCAATGGGAATATCCTGATCAAGTACCCGCAAACTTTTGGATGATTTCCCTGAAATTTTATCGATTCTTACGATATAAGAACGGTTAACACGAATGTAATCCAATTTATCCGGAGGTAAATTTTCAAAATCCCCAATTTTCATGCGGGTAACGTACCTATTTTTTGTTGTGTGTATTTCGACATAATTACCGGAAGATTTCACAAAATAAACATCCAAAGAATTGATCTTAATCGTAGCTCCCTGCACTCTTATCTTGAACTGCTTTGATCTTGGTGAAAGTCGCTTTAAAAGTATTCTTAAGAACTCCCTTACAATATCCCGATTGTAGATCAAAACTCGTATTTTAAAGAACAAATAAATGATCAGCACCGCTATAAACACCGCAAACAGGACGAACCATGTCGTTTTGTAAAAAGGCGGAAAAATGGTGAAGTCGAGCTTTTTCTCATTCTGGCTCCAATTGCCCCCCTTGGTTCTTGCTTGAATTACCAACCTGTATGAACCAGGAGCAAGTGCCTTGTAAGACACCGTACGACTATACGAACTGGTCCAATTCTTATCAATTCCTGCAAGTTTATACCTATATTCAACAGCTTCATTTCCACCAAAAAAAATTGTATTGTAATTGATTAACAAGTCATTCTGGTCATGGCTGAGCTCTGACAATGCTCTTCCATCTAATAACTTATCATAATGATGTATGGATTCAATCCTAAGACGCAGATCAATTATTGAAGAAACCGCTTGAACGGGTGGTTTTTGCATATAAAAGAGCCCAGACCTTGTCCCGATCCAGACCTGATCATTTTTCACAAGAACGTCACTGATGTAATTGTCACGTAAACCATCCTTCTCGTTGTATGTGTCAATTTGTAAATGATCCGCGTAAATACAAACTCTGTTCAGCCCATTGTTTGTAGCTACCCATATAGTAGAATCGTTTTCTTTAAATAGAGCATGAACTAAATTACTGGAGAGACCATCTGACATGGAAACCTTAAAAGTTGTGTCTCTATTTTTGATTACCAAGCCATTCCCCATTGTTCCAAAAAAAGCATCCGATTCTGTTGAGCTAATCGTCTCAATTCTTATTTGAAGCGCTAAATCCGATGCGCGTTCAATTGAAGAATCAAGTGTGTCACAAAAAAACAAACCCGACAAGGTGCCAGCCCAAATTCCTTGCTCTGCCCAACCTATTGATCTAACCCTCTCTGACAGCACGTGGGTTCTTAATTCGCTTTTTTCATTATCCCACCAATAAATCTTATTCAAACTGCCGAACAGTACGGGTTTACGCTCATTCTCAGAAATTGAACCAACCCACCCGGGAAAATCTATCTCGATCTCTGGAAAAATAAGCTTACCTCCTGAAAATATGGCATATCCGCCTATGGCCTCATTCAGCACAGCCATTGCAGGGATTCCAGCACCACCATCTGCCAAAAAATTCGATTGTTCAGCAAGGCATTCATAAATTCCACCTTCATATGTTCCAACCAGAACCTGAGCACCCTGACCATTGCTAACATAAGAAATGTGATTTTTAAGTGCATGCTTTCGTATTCTTTTGTCTTTAGCGTAAAATACACCATTGGAAAGTGTAGAGATCCACAATCCCTTATGCTGATCATGAAAAGCAAAAGTAACCGACTCATTAACCAGAAAATGGTGGATCAGATCTCCATTCAAATTGTAGACTCTGATTCCGCCTTTTCTTAACCCAATCCAAAATTCATTTTCACCAAAAGCACCCATTCCAATAATCGGTTGATTAACGGCAATCTTTTTGTGCCAACCATCAGGACTCTGAATAATTAGTTGAGTGTCTACAGAAAAAATTGCGTACTCGTTCAATAGCATAGTTTTGCTATAGTTCCCAATAGACGGTCTAAACCAACACGTTTTACTCCTAGATTTTTTTAAAACGCCCGAAACATCAGTATCTGTGGAATCTCTACCGAGGAAATATTCCAATTGGTTCTCGCCCCGCTCTTCGACCACCAACAACAAACCTGCCCTGATTGTTTTATTTAAATTGAGTGGTTTATTCAAGACTTCACCATCAATATCCACCGAAAGTACCCCACCTAAATTTTGATAGCCTATATGTATAGTTCCGTTTTGATCTAAGACAAAATCCTCATTAAGCCCTCCGAAGGAATACTTAACGACCGTATCGTTGTATTTGTAAGGTTTGAATTCTTTTTGTTTCGGGTTAAAATAAAACCACTTGTTTTCGAAAGTGGAGCACCACACGTCACCATTTTTTTGAGGATAATATTTAAATACCGTGCTGGAGGGCAGCCCATTTCTTTGGTCATATTGCACAAATCTAGTTCCGTCGTATCTGGCAATTCCGCGATCTGTTGCGAACCAAATGTAACCCTGGTCATCCTGGAACATATGGTATACTTGAGCACTAGGAAGTCCCTCTTTTGTCGAGAATTGACGACAGCTTAGATCCTGACCTGTGAAGCTCGTAGCGAGTAAAACGAACACAATGATAATCGACAAATGTTTCATAAGATAGTAGTGCAAAATATAAAAGGAAATGGTTCGAGCCGTATTTATGCGGATAATTATTGAAGCAGCTCTGCATGTTTGACCTCGATTTCGTTTTAGTATTGAAATGGAATGGCTACATTCTGACCATGCGCATTTTGCAAAAGAAAAGGGAAAATTCCTAAATCAATATTAGATACATTGCCACCAGTAGATGACCCTGACATTTATTTATAAATTCATGTAAAAAGGACATTATTTTCTTTTTTTTAAATGAAGCGGAATTGATTTCATAAGTCAAAGGGTATCTTTTTAAAGGTTTAATCGTACCAATAGGTTACAAATAAAAAATAGCATGAAAAAACTTATATTAATATTACTTATAGCATCAACCATAATAGCTTGTAACAACAATAATGAGGCTAAGCTACAGAAAACTTGTGCTCTAGTTGAAAAACTACAACAACAAATAGATAGCATAGAATTTGTGAACAGAAATCATGTTGAACTGTGGGCTAGTGCTACCAATATAGTAGGTGGAGACGAAAACATTGGCGATTATAGCTTTACTCTAAAAGTTATTTCCTCGATAAAAGTTCCTGTTTTCCTTACAGATAGTATGGGTAATGTTGTGAGTCATAAAAACCTTAATATCGATAATCCTTCTAAAGAAGATATATCTGCATTAATAGATGGTTTCACAAAAATTGAAACCTCATTTTACAAGAAAGGAAAACACAATATTTATTACGGAGAACCAAGTGAAATTAAAGAGATGAAAG
>JABHTA010000216.1 GCA_018669945.1 Flavobacteriales bacterium | reverse complement strand
TAGTAACCCTTGCTGATGTGCTAGAAAGACGTGAGTGTCAAGAAAAGGAAACAAATCCATTTCGTAGAAAGCAGAAATTGGCAACCTATTTGAATTCTAGAGGTTTCGAGTCGGATTTGGTTTGGGAGTTGTTGAACGGGGATTAACAATAGTTCTAGAGGCTAAGATTTTACCATGGGGGGAGAGAATAATTAATTGTAGAAGCTGGGTATTCTTTCATTAAATGATTCATCCATTCATTTTTTCACTTAGCTTAGCGCCCTAAACAATTCAATTATGATGACATCAGAAAACATTAAAGATCTAGCTGGTCGCCTGGAAGCGTTAAGGGGGTATCTTTGACATCGACCTGAAGAAAGTCGAAATAGAAGAAGAAGAGTTAAAAACTCAAGATCCTGAATTTTGGAACGACCCAAAACAAGCAGAACAGGTTCTTAAAAAGCTAAAACAGAAAAAAGTTTGGACAGAAACTTATGACAAGATTTCGAGCTCGTTAGACGATTTAGAAGTATTAATCGAGTTCAACAAAGAGGGTGAAGCTTCTGCCGAAGAAGTCTATGTGCAGCACATGAAAATAGTAGAGCTTCTTGATGATTTAGAGTTCAAGAACATGCTGTCTGGTGAAGAAGATAACATGACTGCTGTGCTCGAAATTAACTCTGGTGCCGGAGGTACAGAAAGTTGCGATTGGGCGGAGATGCTCATGCGTATGTATATCATGTGGGCAGAAAAACAAGGGTTTAAAATCCGCGAGCTAGATTATAACAAAGGCGATGCTGCAGGCATAAAGTCAGTCACCTTAGAAATTGAAGGCGAATTTGCCTATGGTTATTTAAAAGGTGAAAATGGAGTACACCGGTTAGTTCGAATATCTCCGTTCGATTCTAATGCGAAACGCCACACTTCATTTGCTTCAGTCTTTGTGTACCCGTTAGTAGATGACAATATTGACATTGATATAAATCCTGCAGATATTTCTTGGGACACTTTTCGAGCTGGTGGTGCTGGCGGTCAAGGCGTTAATAAAATTGAAACAGCGGTTAGATTAAAGCATGCTCCATCAGGGTTTATTATCGAGAACTCCGAAACGCGATCTCAATTAGAAAATAAAGCGAAAGCGATGAAGCTGCTAAAATCCAAGCTCTACGAACAAGAAATGCGAAAGAGAGACACGGAACGATCTGAAATAGAAGGAAACAAAATGGCAATAGAGTGGGGTTCTCAAATTAGAAATTATGTTTTTCATCCTTATAAACTGGTGAAAGATGTGCGAACTGGTCAGGAGACATCTAATGTGCAAGGTGTAATGGACGGCGAGATTGATGAATTCATCAAAGCATTTTTGATGATGTATGGAAAAGGTGGGGTAGCTAAGAATGGTTAAGGCGAAACAGAAAAATTACAATTGATGAAATAAAGCAAGAAAGATAATGACGTACAATTTGTAATATTATCAAAAACTTGAATAAAATGAAAATATATCATAATCCCCGTTGCTCCAAGAGTAGACAAACACTTAAAATCCTTACAGATAATGGTATAGAGCCAGAAATATTAGAATATCTTATAGATGTTCCCACAATAGAAGAGTTAAAAACGGTGTTAAAAAAACTGGGATTAGCACCGATTCAAATTCTGAGGAAAGGAGAAGGTGTTTTCAAAGAAAAGTATAAAGGACAAGATTTATCGGATGATCAATGGTTAGCGGCCATGGTCGAAAACCCAAAATTAATAGAACGACCAATCGTAATAAATGGGAATAAAGCAGTTTTGGGAAGGCCTCCCGAAAACGTGTTGGAACTAATCTAAAGTTATTTCCAGATAGCTAGTTTCTCAGCTAATGGAGGGTTCACTTTATCCAATATCAAAAGTGTGGCCACATAGGGAAGAAAAGAAATTAAGAATATTAATAGCCAAAACGCCATTCCAATAACTCCGAAAAAAATAAAAATACCAATAGTTTGCATACTGTTTTTAATTTGCTGCTAAAATAGCACTATTTTATAAACTGAAAACAGCTTTTAAACTTAAATTTGTCGAATAAATCGATTATGATGGAATACAGAATAGAGAAAGACACAATGGGCGAGGTAAATGTGCCGGCAGATAAATATTGGGGTGCGCAAACTGAACGCTCAAGAAATAATTTTAAAATAGGTGCAGAGGCAAGTATGCCTTTAGAGGTCGTTTACGGTTTCGCTTATTTAAAAAAATCAGCAGCTCACGCAAATTGTGATTTAGGGGTTTTGTCTGCCGAAAAAAGAGATCAAATTTCTGAAGTTTGTGACGAGATTCTTGCTGGAAAGCATAACGATCAGTTTCCATTGGTAATATGGCAAACAGGTTCAGGAACACAAAGTAACATGAATTGCAACGAAGTAATTGCTAATCGCGCTCACGTTATTGCTGGTCATAAGATGGGAGAAGGCGAAAAAACGCTGAGTCCAAACGATGATGTAAATAAATCGCAATCATCTAACGACACATTCCCAACAGGAATGCACATTGCTTGCTACAAAATGGTAGTTGAAACAACTATTCCTGGTGTAAAGAAATTGATAGATACATTTAAGAAGAAGTCTGAAGAGTTTAAAGATGTTGTTAAAATTGGCAGAACGCATTTAATGGATGCTACACCTTTAACTGTTGGACAAGAGTTTTCGGGATACGTTTCTCAATTGAACCACGGCATAAAGGCATTGGAAAATACGTTAGACCATATGTCGGAATTGGCACTAGGTGGAACGGCTGTTGGTACAGGTTTAAATACTCCAGCCGGTTATGACGTTCTAGTTGCAAAAAAGATAGCTGAATTTACGGGGTTACCATTTATAACCGCTGAAAACAAGTTTGAAGCCCTTGCAGCACACGATGCAATTGTTGAAACTCACGGTGCGTTGAAGCAGATGGCGGTGTCTTTAAATAAAATTGCAAACGATATTCGGATGATGGCATCAGGCCCACGTTCAGGAATTGGTGAGTTGATTATTCCTGCAAATGAGCCAGGTTCGTCAATCATGCCAGGAAAAGTAAATCCAACACAGTGTGAAGCACTAACGATGGTTTGTGCCCAAGTAATGGGTAATGATGTTGCTGTTACAGTAGGAGGAACACAAGGTCATTATGAATTGAATGTGTTTAAGCCAATGATGGCTGCTAACCTATTGCAAAGCGCCAGACTAATTGGCGATGCATGTATGTCTTTCGAAGAACATTGTGCAGCTGGTATAGAGCCAAACCATACACGTATTCAGGAATTGCTGAATAGTTCTTTAATGCTAGTTACTGCGTTGAATACAAAAATTGGATATTACAAAGCTGCAGAAATCGCAAATACGGCTCATGCAAATGGGACAACATTAAAAGAGGAAGCTATTCGTCTGGGTTACGTTCCAGAAGAGAGTTACGATGAGTGGGTTGACCCTAAGAAAATGATTGGGAGTTTATGAAAATTAGAGCTAATCGAATATTGATAATAATATTTCTACTCTCCATGGTCGCATGTAAAAGAAGAAATTTAATTACAGTATTTACCAAAAAGAATTTAGTAACTGATACTGATAACTCCTTTGTAGGAGTTTGGTATAAACCAGGATCAAGCTCAAATGAAACTTTGTATTTTGCCAGTGATGGAACAGGGCGCTACTATTGGAGTGGGGCGTCTAGTGGTATGGATGTAGAGGGTAGGGCTAAAATTGATGAGGACAATTTTATTTACATAGGTGGTACAAAACTATTTCAAGTAACACAGTTTCCAAGAGACACAATAATCCGATTATTAAATAATAGTGTAGGATGTGCAGGTCCAGATAGTTGTACAGCAATTAGAACATTATGGACAGGTTCTATTTGGTATATGTACGACTAATTGGAAACAAGTTTTATGTCACTCACGAACTGCTTAATCTTTTGTTCGTCTTCTTTTTTGCAAACGAGCAGTGTATCGTTACTTTCTACAACGATGTAATTGTCAAGACCTTGTAGAACAACGAGTTTGTCTTTTGGTACGTTTACGATGCAATCTTTAGAATCATAAACGTGTACGTTTTCACCTATAACTCCATTTCCAGTTTGGTCATGATCTAAATGAGTGTAGAGTGAACCCCACGTTCCAAGGTCTGACCAGCCGAAATCGCTTAATACAACGTAAACATTCTCGGCCCCTTCCATAATGCCGTAATCGATAGAAACGTTTTTACAGGTCGGATAAATCCGATTAATGAATGCCTGTTCTTCTGGTGTATTGTATTTACCAACACCTTCTTTAAATAGTGAGTCAACCTCGGGTAGAAGCACTTCAAATGCTTTGTTGATGCTTTTAACATTCCAAATGAATATCCCCGAATTCCAGTAAAAATCACCGCTATTAAGAAACTGTTGAGCAATATCTAAAGTAGGTTTTTCAGCAAACGTTTTTACTTTTCTAACATGATTTCCAACCTCTGTAAACTCTTCTGTAAATTGAATGTACCCATAGCCAGTATCAGGTCGCGAAGGTTTAATACCGAGCGTTACCAGGCAATCGTTATTATTAGACTGTTCAATTGCTGCACTAATAATTTTATCAAATTCTGGTTGGTTAAGCACTAGATGATCCGAGGGAGCAACAACAACATTGGCATTGGGATTTTTAGCAGCTATTTTGTAGTTAGCGTAAGCGATGCAAGGTGCTGTATTTCGCATCATTGGCTCACAAACAATTTGCTCTTCTGTAAGTTGAGGTAGTTGCTCAAGCACAATAGATTTGTATCGCTCATTGGTTACAATGAGAATATTCTCAGTAGGACAAATGTTTTTGAAACGACCAACCGTTTGCTGTATAAGTGTTTTTCCGGTTCCAAGTATGTCAAGAAACTGCTTCGGCATCTCGGTTCGGCTCATAGGCCAAAACCTGCTGCCGATGCCTCCAGCCATTATAACTGCGTAATTGTTTTTCATTTTAAGTAAGTCTATCCAAAGAAGCTCTCAAGTTTCCAAAGAATCCCGGGATGTCTTCTATTTTTACCGTTCCAACTGAAAGGCGATACCATGACGATTTTTTTGAAGCACCAAATGCATAGAACGGGACTAAGGCAATTTTCGCGTCATTTAGTAAGTACTTAGTGACGGCTTCCGCTGTCGTTAATTTGTTTCCATCTGGCGTTGTACTGCCTTGAATACTTATTTTCACAGTTAAATACATTGCTGCTTGAGGGGCGATGGCACTGACTCTGTATCCAAGCGATTTCAAGTTGTTAAACCCTTCGTGGAAAGCATTTAATCGCTGATTTATTTTCGATTTAATATCAACTAAATAATTGTCTACAGCATGATCGTTCATTAAATAATTAGCACATGCAATTTGTTCTGCTTTTGGAGACCATGCGCCAAGGTGGCTGCAAATAGACCGCATTTTATTAATTACTTTTTGAGGTCCAAAAGCCCAGCCTACTCTAACTCCTGTAGCAGCAAAAGCTTTTGAGATACCGTCAACATATATGGTATAGTTTTTCATTCTTGGACGAAGAGAAACAGGATCGACATGTATTGTTAAACTATGTGTTAGTTGCCAGTATATTTGATCAAACAGTAAGTAAACGGGTTTCTTTTGTTCACCACGTTTCTTATTTTCTTCTAAAATTAAATCGCAAATTTCTTCTAGCCCTTTTTCAGAAAATGTTGTTCCTGTTGGATTAAGAGGAGAGCACAATGCGATAATTTTAGCTTCAGCGATATAAGGTTTAATATCTTTAGCTGTGGGCATAAAGTTGTTATCGGGCGAACCCTCAATTTTGACCTGTTTTGCTCCGGTAATGTGGCAATAATGATTGTTATTCCATGAAGGAGTAGGAAAAACGACCGTGTCGCCTTCGTCAATAATGGTCTGATAAATAGCGTAGATTAATGGTCTTGCACCACCAGAAATTAGAATTTGGCTTTCGTTATATTCAACACCTCCACGTGTATGCAGATATCTCGACACCGACTTACGCAGTTCTTCCATGCCGTTGGCAGCGGGATAATTGGTATGCCCTGCTTGATAAGCCTTGATAATTTCTTCAGTAAGCTCTTTAGGTATGGGAAATATTTCAGGATCGAAATCTCCGATAGTATAATTGTAGATCTTTTCACCCGCAGCAATTTTTTGCTTCACTTCTCCCGCTAATTTAATAATCTCTGATCCTACAAGGTTTTCTGCCATGTCGGACACTTTTAATAAGGGGGATGCTTCCATTATACTTGAATACATAACGCTTTCTTAATTTGTCGCTAAAGTAGCTATTCAATAAGTGAAATTGGTGTTCGAAAAGCCCTTACTTATCAACAATTTTTACAAAAGCTGTACCTCGAACAGTATATTGTTTTTTTGTTCGAATCTCTGTGCAAAGATACCTTGTTCTGCGTTTAACCCCTTTTCTAAAAACTCGGTCATTTGAAATTGAAAAATGGGCATTACCAGGTATTAATTCAAGCATTATTTTGTCATCATCGATGCAATCATACGAAGATAATATGCGATATAGGTTTTCATCTGAGCAGCTTGCTGCCTTTGGGCTAATCAAGTACTTTGAAATAGCTTTAATAACATCTTCGGGTAAAATGGAAGGATGAAGAAATGGTAACATTAGGTATTTGAATTCTGATTTCCATTCTTTACCATGTGGAGCGACTTTACTTCTATATTTCTTCCAAACCGTATGATGCGAAATCTCATGAATCAAAGTTATTAGAAAGGAATATTGATTAAGATTATTATTTATAGTAATCTTAGATGGTTGATTCCGAGAGGAGTTTGGTCTAAAGTCGCCCAACTTGGTTTTACGAGGTTTTACGATTTTGAGGGTAAACGAGTCATCAAAATGTTCAATAACTTTCTCATAAGAATTTTGGGGAAGAAATTGTTTTAGTTCTTGCACTATCGAAGAAGTTGAAAGGTTATAAAGCTAAATAAATAAGCGATTCCAGTCATGTAAACTAGCTGGAAGGTCGGCCATTTCCAAGATTTAGTTTCTCTATATACAACGGCTATTGTACTCATGCACTGCATCGCAAAAGCGTAGAATAGTAATAACGAAAACCCTACTGCGAAAGTGTATACTTTTTCTCCATTAGCATTAGTCTCACGCATCATTTTTTCACGAATAGAGGTAGTGTTTTCCTCGGCTTCCACACTATATATTGTAGCCATGGTGCCAACAAATACCTCTCTGGCTGCAAATGACGTTACTAAAGCAATACCCATTTTCCAATTAAAGCCAAGGGGTTCGATAATTGGCTCTAACGTCTTTCCCATCATTCCAGCGAATGAGTTTTCTAATTTCAATGAACTATACTGAGAGTTATCAATTTCCCCCTGCTCGAAGCGGACTTCCAATTCATTAAATTTTTTGCTAGGACCATAAGATGAAAGTCCCCACAGAATAATGGAAATAGCAACAATTATTTTTCCGGCATCAACTAGAAAGACCTTTACTTTTTCCAGAATAGTAAAGCCTATATTATTCCAACGAGGCATTCTGTATACGGGCATATCCATTATGAACGAACTATGTTCTTCAGCTTCTATAAACTTATTGAATACCAATGAGGCGAGAATAGTAAAAATAATTCCGATGAAATACAGCCCAGTCATAGCAAGTCCTTGCAGGTTAAAAACACCTCCAATTGTTTCGCTTGGAATGATTATAGAAATAATAAGAATGTAGACTGGAATTCGAGCGGAACAGGTCATTAACGGGGTAACCAAAATTGTAAGCAACCTCTCTTTTTTATTACTGATTGTTCGAGCACTCATTATTGCAGGAATGGCACAAGCGATTCCGCCCATGAGAGGGATAACAGAACGCCCATTTAGACCTATTTTGCGCATTAGTTTATCTAATATAAAGCTAACTCTTGTCATATAGCCGCT
Organism: Flavobacteriales bacterium; assembly: GCA_018669945.1. Classification (GTDB taxonomy): domain Bacteria; phylum Bacteroidota; class Bacteroidia; order Flavobacteriales_G; family NORP312; genus NORP312. The sequence continues at coordinate 1,363 of JABHTA010000216.1, read as the reverse complement.
ATCTTCAAGTATAGCAATGAAGAAAAATAAGAAGGCGATTTGCGGCACGAATACAACAACACCCGCTAAGCCAGCAACAATCCCATCGAGAAGTAAACTGGTAAGAAAATGATCAGGTAATATATTGAAAAGCAAATGTGTAAGCTCTGAGAATCCAGCTTCAATCCATTCTGTAGGATAAGATGACCAGCTAAAAATAGATTGAAACATTAAAATTAGTATAGACAAAAAGATGAAATATCCCAATATAGGATGCATTGCATATTTGTCTATAACCTTGGTAAGAGTTCCTTTTTTTGCTGTTTTAGTTGTGCTAGTGGCAAGAATAGTATCTATTTTTTCGTATCTTTTTAAAATACTAGAAGTATAGTCGGAGTTGGAAAACCCTAAAAAATCTTTTTCATGGTGCTCCTGACTAAGCAGTTCTTTTAAATTTTCAATTCCTCCGTTGGTTCTGCTATTTAGACGAATGAAAGAAATTCCGAATTGCTCACTTAATTTTTCTTCATCGATTATAATGCCATTATCTTCAGCAACATCAAGCATGTTGAGCCCTACTACAACTCGACATTTTTTGTCCATAATTTGTGTACAGAGTAGTAATGAACGTTTCAGGTTCGATGCATCAACAACATAAAGAACAGTATCAGATTGAGCTGAACTTTCTTGCAAAAATTGAACCGCTACTTTCTCGTCTTCAGACTTTGGTTTAATACTGTAAAGACCAGGTAAATCGATGACTTCAAAAGAAGTATTTGCATGAGTAAATTTTCCTGATTTTTTATCTACTGTAACGCCTGGGTAGTTTCCAACACTTTGATTAAGGCCAGTAAGTGAATTGAAAAGCGATGTTTTTCCGCTATTCGGGTTGCCAATAAGTACTATTTTTTTGAGCTTGTTCAATGAATGAGCAAGATACGAATATGGCGAGCTTCATCTTTTCGGAGGGCAAGATTACCGTCTGAAATATTTATGATAACTGGGTCGCCTAAGGGTGCAATTTTTTCGAGTTCTACTATTGAACCAGGTAAGCAACCCATTTCAAGCATTTTTTCTTCAACGATTTCATCCCCAAACCCTTGAACTGAGGCTTTTTCCCCTTTTTGAAGTAGGTCTAATGTTAACGTAGGAGTATCCATTACTGCAAAATTATCGCTTTAACCGACTAGAACCAATACCTAAATTGGGGTATTTAGTCGAGCCTGATTGTATTCGATTTAATAATAATGTGGTTGTCTTATTTTTTAATACTGCTTAATAGGAAAGCGGAAGGCGCTAGATTTTTTTGAACTTTATAAAATATCTGCCAGCTCTAAGTTCGATCTAATGGCATTAATTTAGCCTTGCTTTCGTCAATTTGACT
>JABHTA010000214.1 GCA_018669945.1 Flavobacteriales bacterium | reverse complement strand
TTTTCATGACTCTATTAAAGACGAGTTGGTTTCAATTACGGCTCAGTTTTCTAAAGAGAGAAAAGAAAAGCTGAAACTAGACACTCTCCGACCTTGGGATGGGGATGTTGATGTATCAGGTAAAGCACCCTTAAAACCTTTCGAAGGTAGTAGAGAGTTGATTGATAAATCTGTAGAGTGTTTAGGTAGGGTGAATCCGTATTTTGGAGAATGCATCCAAATAATGGACAAAATGGGGCATTTAGATTTAGACTCAAAAGAAGGTAAAGCACCAGGTGGGTTTAATTATCCGCTTTACGAAGTAGGAGTGCCATTTATCTATATGAACTCCGTGGGGTCGTTTAGAGATGTAATAACTATGATTCATGAAGCGGGTCATGCAGTACATTCTTTTTTAAGTAGAGATTTGGCAGTTACCGACTTTAAGAGCACACCTTCTGAAGTTGCAGAGTTAGCTTCTATGAGTATGGAGCTGATTACAATGGATTACTGGGGCGTTTTCTTCCCCGATGAAGCTGACCTAAAACGTGCGAAGAAAGAGCACATGGAGAAAATTCTAGGTATTCTACCGTGGATAGCCATGGTAGATAAGTTTCAGCATTGGGTGTATGAAAATCCAACACATTCGGTTGAACAACGGTTAGATCAATGGACTTCAATTTCTGATGAATTTAGCGCAGGAATAACTGATTGGTCGGGTTTTGATGAGGTAAGAGCCATTGCTTGGCAAAAGCAGCTGCATTTGTACGAGGTACCTTTCTACTACATCGAATACGGTATGGCTCAATTGGGTGCCATTGCGGTATGGAGAAACTATAAAGCGAATCCTGAACAGGCAGTAGCACAATACATGCGCGCCTTAAGATTAGGATACACAAAATCGATTGGTGAAATCTACGAAGCGGCTGGGGTTAAATTCGATTTCTCCGCTGCTTACGTAAAAGAATTGGCTGACTTTGTAAAGGGAGAGTTGGGTAAATTGTAGTAGGAACTTACCGTAAAAGCGTTACGTAGTTACTAGTCCTCTCCCAAGCCTCGTCTTCTTTTTTGTAATTAGCAACGTAATAGTATACACCCTCGCTTACGGGATTGTTAGTTTTCATATTGGTTCCATTCCAATAGCCATGCGTATCATTCCACGCGTAAATGAGTGTGCCCCACCTGTTGTAGATCTCACATGATAAGTCTGTATACCCGACATTAGGGAAATAAAATAGATCATTCTTACCATCGTTATTTGGACTAAACACTGAGTAAAAATCGATGAAGGTTTCTATGGGGTCAACTATTGTTGTGTCTATTGTTGTGTCTGTTGTTGTGTCTATCGGTATGTCTGACGTATCTGTAGACAGAGAGCTACAACTATCTATATTAACAATAGCAGTTGTCATAAATGCACACCCGTTATCATCTTGGACAGTTATGTCGTAGGTTCCAGCTTCAATTTCTGTAAACTCGTTGCTGTTTTGAAATCCACCACCAATACTATAAGAATAAGGTTCTTGACCTCCGTAGTTTGAAACTGTGATTGACCCCAGGTTTGGGTCATTATTGCATACAGGGGTAGTGTATGATGTAATTCCAAATAATGAGCAGGCTTCTGGTACTGAACTAGGGTCAAGTAAAGTGAAGGTATCTCGTTGTAAATTTGGGAGGTCTAACCAAATTGAGTACGCACCCTGAAATCCTGAAGACCAAAGACTTCCATCGGATTTAACCAAGTAGGAAAACCACTCTCCAGCCATTATATCAATCACGTCTGTGGCAACAATTTGTGGAGTGTCAATAAAGTAGTTTTGGGTCGATGAAACTCCGCATTGTCCACTACTATTGTTTTCCCAAGCATAACAGTTTTTATATTCATCCAATGCTAAGAAATGAAAACCATCATCACAAGCAGAAATGGCAACAATGTTATCCAAGTTAGGCAGTTGGATAGGAAGAAAGGTGCTATAAGTACTGTTGTTGTGTCCCCAGTAAAATACCTTCCCTTCAGCTGATAGCGCAATCGTCCCTTTAGCATGTGATTTGATGTCAATAATTGGGGGTAGATTTTGGATTGCAATTGGCATGACCATGCTAGAAATTAGCGGATCAACACCCAAACATCCAAAAGAATTGTCTCCAACAGACATTAATGAACTGTCGGCTAACAACACTATTGTGGCATACCTATTATTGGCGACCCTAACAGCAGTGCTGATATTTTGCATTTGAATAGGAGTTGTTGGTGAGTCGTTGTTTGTACCATCCCCGAAATTTCCCCCGAAATTTTCTCCAATACTCCAAACCGTGCCATCATCTTTAACCCAGCTTATGGTAGTAGAGCTGGCATCTAAAAACTTAACGTCACTTATTACTTGGATTGGATTTCCTGTTATGTTGCCACCCCAAGCCCAGCCCGTTTTGTCGTTTTTTATTGCCCCCATTATATACCCAGTACTGTAGTATTTTACATCAGACATATTGGGTATAGCGGTTGGCACATGTACTCCCCCAATAAATGAAGCACCAAGTCCAAGTTGGTTATAATTATTATTCCCCCACCCATATAACTGATTAATACCATCACCACATAAACCAGAATAACAAACACTGTAAGCAGAATACGAGCCAACAGTGTAGTTAGTCGGAGAATACCATAACCTACCTCCAAAACCATCACCTACCATGCTATTCTGCCCGTAGCCAGAAAGGCTAATTAGCGAAATAAAAATGTATGGTATAATTATTTGTTTCAAAATGGTTAGTAAATGTGATAAGTTGATGAAATTTGCAGCCTATACTATACAATACGTATCTTGTGAAAGATAAAGGGACAAGTGAGCGGTGATTTCGCTCTAATACATCACACTAAACATATTGTAGCCCAAGTGTAAAAAGAAACCCCAATCCGCTTTAAATCCGGAACTGTTTCCTGCAGCGGCTTTTCCATTTTTGCCAATAAAATAACTCAAGCTAGGATTAAGCCCTGCGGTAATCAAGAAATGTGGGTTTGCTAAAACACTTATGCTTGGCTCTAGCGATAGGGAAAGGCCATTGAATTCATCTAATCGGTTGTAGCTGTATGTTAACGCAGCTGCTGCATTTGGTTTAATAAAATAATTACGTTTTATAGCATCACTAAAATAGATATTGTACGCACCTGTTAATCCAAATGCTGAAATTTGTGATGCCCCTCCACCAAAGCTTAAATCTAATATTGGTCTTACCTGAATTCCTTTATATTCTTCGTGGCGATACTCGTAGATAAACGGTAGAATGTTTACTGATGTTGAAGAAGATGTCTCATAAGGGTTATAGTCCGACCTGGGTTTGACACCAATATACATAGAGTTAGCCTTCATGTATTGACTGTAGGAGGAGAATGAAAATGCTGCAAATAATATGATTATACAGACGCGTATCAAGTTAAAGCCCTGCATTAGTTTTCCATTGGGCGATTTGCTGTGGATTCATTTGCATACCTAACAGGGTTGCTTTTTGAGCGTCAGCATATGCATTCGAAAAGTCGTTACCTTGCGCATAAACAAGTGCACGCAAATAGTAAATACGCCCGTTATTTGGCATCATTTGTATGCACTTGTTGTATTGCTGAATCGACTCGCTGAGCTTACCGAGTTTGTATAGGCAAATGCCAATATTTATGAGTGCATCTCTATGATTAGGTTGCCGCGCCAATACTTGATTAAAGTCATCAATTCCTTTGGCAGGAATATTAAGTTGGTCGGTATATAATACGCCTCGGTTCAAGTAACCTGGTATATAATTGGGGTTAATGCCAATTGATTTAGTATAAGCTTGTTCAGCAGCGGCATAATTCTTTGCTCCCGCTAAAGCAAGGCCCATAAAGTAATGTCCCTTTGGATTGTTCGGGGCCATATTTATAGATTGGTTCAAGATGTCAACAGCAGCAGGAAATTCTTTTTTCCGGATATAGGCTAGCCCTAAATTATACCTAGCATCTAATTGGGTTGGATCATTGGGGTTTGGGAAAGAAATTACCTTTCGAAAATCTTTAATAGCAAGGTCGTAATCTTTGAGATTATCGATATAAATTGCTCCCCGAAGCATATAAGGAATTGGTGGCGCCCATTTGTCGTTTGAGCAAGCCAAGGTTAAATTAGCTATTGCACTTTTATAATGCTCTTGAGCTAATTCGGTGTCTCCGTTTTTAGCGGCAGCACTGCCCATCTGAGAATATTCCTGCCCAATGCAATTGTAACCTCTCCAATAATTCGGATATTTTTCTGTTACATCGCTCCAAAAAGTAAAAGTGCTTTCCCATACTTTAGTTCGTTGCCAGGTAATAACGCTTAAAAGAAGAATAACCCCAACTGTTATATATTGTAGTGGCTGTTTGAGCTTTTGGTTTTGCGATAATCGATGCACAAAGGAGCCTAAAACGAAGAACAATCCAATATATGGAATGTATGTATATCTTTCTGCAACAATTGTATCACCCACTGGAACCAATTTTAATACAATGGAAATAGTGATAAGAAAAAATAATACACCAAACCAGATATCTTTATTTTTTTTACCAAAAAACCACGTTACTATTCCTAAAATTATAACTCCAAAAGGAAGAAGTTTAAAGTACCCCGGTAGCGGTTCAAAAACTGGGTTAGATGGGTATGGATGAGCTCCAGATAGACCAATCGGGAGAAATAGTTGTTGGATATAATGCAAGATGCCATACGAACCATAAAACAGTGTATCAATGCCTTCAAAGTTAGGATTAATAGCAGCTTCAGCTTCTTGGGCTTTAATCGCCAATAACCCAAAGAAAACCGATAGGGCGAAAAATGGAATTTTTTCTAAGAAAACTGATAGTTTGAATTTTCCTTTATCCAAATTATCATCGGTTGAATTAGAAAAATAAGGCAAACTAAATCCTCTTTGTTTATATAAATCCATTAACACAAAAAGCACAGGAAGTGTTACTCCTTGAGCTTTTGCGAGCATAGACAAGCCGAATAAAATAAAAGCAGCAACAACGTATTTTTTATTTTCGGTATTTTGATATCTAACATATGCTAGCAACGCTGCTAAATAGAAGAAACCATACAGTACATCCTTAATTTCGCTTATCCAAGCTACAGACTCAACATGCATGGGATGAATGCCAAAAAGTACAGCCGTAATTGCTGCAATTTGCCATTTCTTTTGGCCTATAAAATCTTTTATGATAAAAAACACTAGAGCAGTATTCGCTAAATGGAGCAATAAATTATTTAAATGAAAACCAAATGGTTCAAATCCATTGTTTATGGTTGGGTCGCCACCGCTAAAAAATAGAGATTCCCAATACAGCCAGAGAATAGTCAAAGGGTGATAATTACCCATATAAAATGTGTCCATGGAGAAAACTGTAGCAAAGCTAAAATCCTTAAAAAATGGATTTTGGAAAACATATTCTGGATCATCCCAAAGCACAAAATCGTTCCATAATGAAGGAAGAAAAGCAAGAAAAGTTAACCCTAAAATTGATGCTAATACGATACTTATATTCCTACTAAAAGCAGCACTTGAATTCGAGGTAACATTTTTTTGAACAGTAATTACCTCCGGCCGATGTTGTTCTTGTTGTTTCTCTTTTCGAGTTTTCTTCGCCATACTAAATGATGTTTACTTCCCGCTGTAATTCGACACCAAAATTAGCCTTTACTGAATCAATAATTTTCTGCGATAGCTCATAAATTTCACTCCCAGTAGCTCCACCATAGTTGACCAACACTAATGCTTGATTTTTATGAACTCCGTAATTACCGATGGTCTTTCCTTTCCATCCCGCTTGTTCAATTAGCCATCCCGCAGCTACTTTAGTATGATTTTCTCCATTGGGGTAAGAGGCAATTTCTGGATGATTTTGTTTTATGTTGGCAAAAACTTTGTTTGTTAGCACAGGGTTTTTAAAGAAACTACCAGAATTGCCAATTTTGGCGGGGTCGGGCAACTTAGTTCGTCTAATATTTATAACAGCATCACTAATTGATTTTACTGAAAGCTCAGTGACACCCATGCGTTCTAATTCTTGATTTATTGCTCCATAAGAAGTATTAAACGTTGGTTTTTTAGTTAACCGGAAAGTAACAGATGTAATGATATATTGGTCTTTATGGCTGTTTTTAAAGATACTATCTCGGTAGCCAAACTTACATTTCTCTTTATCGAAAGAATGAACTTTTCCCGTTTCGATATGAAAGGCCTCAAGACTAACAAAAACAGATTTTAGTTCTACGCCATACGCACCAATATTTTGCATAGGTGCTGCTCCAACACTTCCAGGAATTAGTGACATGTTTTCAATTCCTCCATAATTACTTTCTACGCAAAATAGCACGAAGTTGTGCCAGATTTCTCCTGCTCCAACTTTTAGAATAATCTCATAATCATTTTCGAGTACAATCTCTTTTCCTATTATTTCATTTTTAAGAACAAGGCCGTTAAAATTTTTAGTAAGTAACAAATTACTGCCGCCCCCTATAATTAGTTTTGGTTCTTGAAATCGCTTGTCTAAAAAAAGTTCAGCTAACTGCTTGATAGATGAGAATCGAGCAAAGTGTTTTGCAGATGCTTCAATACCAAAGGTATTGTAGTCTTTTAAAGAAATGTTTTGGTTAATCACAGCTTGCCAAAAATAGTAAAAACAGTTGTGGATATTCTAAAATTGATTTTTTGAACGCTTTACTATTAGCTATTCATTTGCTTTTGCAATTAAAGATTGTTTTTTAACGATGAATGATTAACCTAGTAATGAATGGTCTATTGGATAATGGATACTTTATTGGATATTGAAAAAGGGCTTAACCCTCTTTTTTGTCCCTTTTTATCAAAAGTATACGTTTATTATTTTGACAGAAAGCAACTATAGATTTTTGTTTTCGTCAATACATTAAACCTAATTCATTCATTATGAAAAACATAAAAACATATCTAACCGTTGTATCAATTTTTGTTGCTTCGGCATCTTTTTCGCAGATTACCGTAAACGAGGTAGTAACCAATCCTACTTGTTTCGGGTCTGGTAATGGTTCAGTATACCTATCTGTTGCTGGAGGAACTGCACCATACACTTTCTTATGGTCTACTGGGGCCGACTCTAGCAGTATTGCTGGATTATTTCCTGGACTTTATACGGTATCTATTTCCGATAATGGAACTGTAGTTGATTCTGTGTTTAATTATACGGTAACCGATCCATCTCAATTTTCTGTAAGTATCAATTCAACTGATGAAACTTGTTTTGGTATGTGCGATGGCATGGCACAGGCTATGGCTGTTGGAGGTAATGCACCATACTGGTTTGTATGGAGTAATGGCGAAGTTTCAGCAACCGCTAATTGGTTATGCGCTGGTGTGTATACCGTTAACGTTACAGATGCTAATGCCTGCCAACAAATTGCAAATGTAACAATAGGTGCACCCGCTCCCTTTATTGTAAATGTATCGACAACAGCCGACTCCACTGGCCAATGTATTGGAACAGCTAATGCTATTGTTCAAGGCGGAGCAGGTGGATACACCTATTTATGGAGTGACGGTCAAAATACAACTCCCGCTACTGGATTATGTGAAGGTTGGATTAACATTACTGTTGTCGATGCTAACGGTTGTATGGCTGTGGGTAATGATATGATTGATGGCTGTGCAGGTAGCCTTAATATTACGACTACAGCCGCACCCGACACCTGTGGCCAAGGTGTAGGCGAAATAAGTGTGCAAGTAGGAGCCGGTGGAGCTAGTCCGTATAGCTACGATTGGAGTAATGGTATGACAAGCAGTGGAGGTGTAAATGAAACAGCAATGGGGTTTTGCATGGGCAATTATATTATTCAAGTTACGGATAGCTTAGGTTGCACTGCAACCGACACTATTAATGTGTTAGGTCAAGGAATTACTTCAGTTAATACATCCATCACGCAACCCAACTGTGGCCAACCGAATGGTGTTATTTCAACAAGTATAGTTGGTGGCATAAGCCCGTTTAGCTATGTATGGAGTAATGCTGCTACGACTTCTAATTTAACAGGAGTCTCGGCTGGTGTTTATCAATTAACTGTTAGCGATGCAGGAGGGTGCAATTTTGTAACGTCAGTAAATGTATCTGGCCTAGGATCTCCTGTGGTTACATTAGGGCCAGTTCACCCCTTTTGCTTTAGCTCTTGCGATGGAATGATAATGGCCACAACGAGTGGTGGCTTAGCTCCTTATTCTTATCAGTGGGATGCGGCAACAGGCCTACAGCAGCAAAGTTTGGCGGTAAATTTATGTGCAGGTGCATACCAGTTGACTGTAACTGATAGCTTAGGCTGTTCTGTGGTCGTTTCTTCTACGCTTGTTGAACCCTCGCCTGTAATAGTATTGGTTAATAATGTAACTAATCAGTCATGTAATTTAATTAATGGTGGCTTGGGAATTGTAGTAAATGGAGGCACGCCAGGCTACTCGTTTTCATGGAGTGATAGTTCTTTAACTACAATGAACCCAACAGGACTTACCGCAGGAACTTATATGGTAACGGTTACTGATATGAATGGGTGTGCTGGGATGACTTCAGGTACTGTAGGAATTGATCCTTCTTTAACATTAACTACAAGCTCTAATGCCGCTAATTGTGGCTCTTGCGATGGAGATGCTTCTGTAGCAGTAAGTGGTGGTGTATCACCTTATAGTTATACATGGTGGCCAAGCGGAGCAATTAATTCTACTGCTACAAGCTTATGTGCAGGAAATTATTCTGTTACCGTTACCGATGGTAACTCTTGTTCAGTCGATTCTATTTTAACTGTTGCCAGTGGATTTTCTGGTTTGGTTGGTACTGCTGTATCCATAGATGCATTATGTAATGGTTCAGCAGATGGCACCGCGACAGCAACTCCAGGAGGAGGAGTAAGTCCTTATACCTATTTATGGAGCCCTTCTGGGCAAACCGCGCAAGTTGCTACAGGGCTCGTAGCAGGTGCATATTTTTGTACAATTACCGACAATTCGGGTTGTAGTTTTGTTGTAACCTCTAATGTTGGCGAGCCAGCTCCTTTAGTATTTAATGCAACTTCTAACGCAGATTGTGGGCTAGGTCTTGGTCAAATTAATTTCGCTGTTACTGGAGGCACAGCTCCCTTTCAATCAAGTTCTGATTCTGGTATGACCTGGTTTTTAGGTTCTTCCATAGATAGTTTGCCCGCAGGTTTTTATTATGTAGCTATTCAAGATGCTAACTTGTGTGAAGCTTATGATTCTGTTACGGTAGATTCTGTTTCACTGAGTGTGTTGAATACAGTAAATCAACCATCGTATTGCGGAAATTATGGATCTGTCTATACGCAAGTTTCGAATGGCACTGGTCCATATACGTTAAGTTGGAGTAGCGCACCGTCTTATACTTATAATTCAATGTATAATATCTTGTCTCCGGGATATTATGGGCTTACAATTACAGATGCTGTTGGTGTTGGTTGCGCTTCAACTTCTAGTGTTGTAATCGATAATTGGTGTGCGCCAAATCATATTTCAGGTAATGTGTTTGATGATTTGTCAGCGGATTGTATAAATGATGCCTCAGAAAATGCTATGTTCAATAAAACAATTGTTGCAACTCCTGGACCTCACTATGCTATTACCAACTGGTTTGGTGATTACGAAATGTATTTAGATAGTGGAAATTACACTATTTCTGTTATTGATGACGAAAATTTGAGAGATCCACTGTGTCCTGGTTCAAATTCATACACGTTGAATCTTGGCGCAAACGACTCAATAATTGATAACCTAGATTTTGGGTTTCAACCAGTAATTAGTTGCTCGGATTTGTCAGTTGAAATTTGGTCTGGTAATATGCGGCCTTGTTTTAGTGGCGCATATTATGTTGGAGTAACTAACAATGGAACAGATACTGCCTTTGGTGCTTACATAGAAGTAGAAATACCGGGTGAGTTTATTATCTGGGGGGGGAATCCAACGCCTGATGCTCAAAGTGGAAATTCATTAATATTTAATGTTGGTGATTTAGCACCATCTGAATTTACATCATGGATTTATATTTCCGGTTTCGTAGATTGTAGTGTTCTTATGGGGCAGACCATGTGTGCTGAGGCTGTGGCATTTCCTAATGGCTTATGCGCGCCAGTCGATTCTACTTGGGATAAATCGAGCGTAGCTGTTGAAGGAAACTGTGCATCTGATAGCTTAGCTTGTTTTACTATTTACAATACAGGCGACCCTGTAGTTGGAGATATGCAAGGCCCTTCAGATTATAGAATTTACAGCAACAATGCTTTAGTAGCGCAAGGAACTTTTCAGATTGCCGGAGGTGACAGTACTGAAATTTGTTATGCCGCTGGTGGCAACACCATACGATTAGAGGCCGATCAACGACCTGGGCATCCTGGTAACAGTAATCCTAATGATGTTATTGAGCTATGTGGTAATCCAAATCATCTTTTAGGTATGGTAACATCATTACCAGTTGATGATCAAGATCCATTTGTAGATGTTTATTGCGTAATTACTACGGCATCTTATGATCCAAACGATAAAAAAGTAACACCTTCTGGAATTACAGAAGAGTACCATTTTATAGATTCTTTAATGACATTAGAGTATAGAATACGGTTCCAAAATACAGGAACTGATACAGCGTTTAATGTTTACTTAATTGATACAATTGATCATGCTCTTGATGCCTTAACAATTAAAAACCTATCAGCTTCTCACACCTACAGTTTCGATTATTTGGATACAAACATTGTTCAGTGGTTTTACCCATGGATTTTGTTGCCAGATA
>JABHTA010000070.1 GCA_018669945.1 Flavobacteriales bacterium | reverse complement strand
GTTGTAGGAATTAAATATAGATTTCCTTTATTCATCTTAAGCTATCTGAAAGTTTTTCGCAAGCCGCATCTACAAGAATATAAACGTCTTCAAATCCATTTGCCCCTCCAAAGTATGGATCAGGCACTCCCAGGTTATTATTTGGATGTGTAATATTTAGCAGTAGCTCGACCTTGTTTTTGTCTTCATTGTTGCGCGCTAAGGCTAGCACATCTTCTTTATTAGAGGAATCCATAACAAAAATCTTATCGAATGAATCGAAATCGGACTGCGCAAACTGTCTTCCTCTGAGATTGGATAAATCGGTACCATGCTTTATTGCATTGTCTTGAGTTCGTTTATCTGGAGTTTGACCGATGTGGTAGTCCGATGTGCCACAAGAATCAACAAAGACGTTGTCAATTTCTTTTTCTTCTATTTTTTGTCTTAAGATTCCTTCAGCTAGCGGAGATCGACAAATGTTTCCTAAGCAAACCATTAATACTTTCATTTCTCGTCCTAAAACAAAAAAAGGAATCAGATCACTGATTCCTTTTAATTAATTTTTATCAATTTATTGGATTGATATTTTCTTTTCTAAATCTGTAATATAGCTTTTGAATCTTTTATCAGTATCCATGAGGTTGTTCACTGTTTTGCATGCGTGAAGAACAGTTGCATGGTCTTTCCCTCCACAATGCGCTCCAATATTTGCCAATGAAGATTTTGTCATTTGTTTAGCAAAGAACATCGCTATTTGCCTTGCCTGTACAACTTCTCTCTTTCGTGTTTTCGATTTTAATAATTCGATTGGTAAATCGAAGTAATCGCAAACAACTTTTTGTATGTAGTCAATAGAAACTTCTCTAGCAGTATTCTTGACAAATTTGTCAATCATTTGCTTTGCAAGCTCAATTGTTACAGCTTTTTTATTTAAAGAAGCTTGCGCAATAAGTGAAATTAAAGCCCCTTCAAGTTCGCGAATATTAGTTGTGATACTATAAGCAAGGTATTCTGTAACGTCTTTTGGTAGTTCAATACCTTCAGAGTACATTTTTTGTTGGAGAATAGCAATTCGAGTTTCTAAATCTGGAACTTGCAAATCGGCAGAAAGTCCCCATTTAAAACGAGAAAGTAAACGCTGCTCAACGCCCTGCATTTCAACAGGTGGTTTGTCAGATGTTAAAATAATCTGTTTTCCTGTTTGGTGAAGATGATTGAAAATATGGAAGAATATATCCTGTGTTTTTTCTTTTCCAGCAAAAAATTGAATATCATCAATAATTAAAACGTCAAGCAATTGATAGAAATGTTTGAAGTCATTGGTGGTATTGTTTCTTACTGAATCTATGTATTGAGAAGCAAATTTCTCGGAAGATACATACAATACTGTCTTATTAGGATGAGTATTTTTAATTTCTATTCCTATAGAATGCGCTAGATGTGTTTTCCCAAGACCAACACCGCCATAAATTAATAAAGGATTAAATGCAGTTCCTCCTGGTTTATTAGATACAGCAAATCCAGCCGATCTAGCCAATCTATTGCAATCACCTTCAATGTAATTCTCGAAAGAATAACTAGGGTTTAGCTGTGAATCTACATTTATCTTCTTTAGTCCAGGAATGATAAAAGGGTTTTTAATCGATCTGTTTCCAATATCAACAGGCATAGAAACCGAAGAGTTTTTTAACGCATTTCTATGTGTTGAAGGAATCTTAACGGTATATGGCTTTGTGCTATTAAGATTATTCTCCATAATAATGCTATACTCCAATTTTCCTTCATTGCCAAGTTCTTTTTTTATGGTCTTTTTTAGAAGGGTAATGTAGTGCTCTTCTAACCATTCGTAAAAGAATTGGCTTGGCACCTGTATAGTAAGAACACTATCTTTAAGTTTTATAGCTCTAATTGGGTCAAACCACGTCTTGTAACTCTGTAAACTCACATTGTCTTTAATTATTACTAAACAGTTGTTCCAAATCTTTTCGTGTGGCCTTTGCATTTTTTAATACAACTTTTGAAGATATATACTTCGTTAATAAATTATTACTTTTTTCCTGTCTTGTCGAAATGTGAGGCGGTGTTTTGAATACCAATCGACTGGACAAATATTCAGATAAAAAAGTTAATAAAAAAACGTATTCGCTATTGTCTTTAAGAAAAAAAAAGACATGTTAAAAAAAAACAATTTTTTAGTATTCTTTATATGTTGTAAGATACCCCAGCAGCAAGACTATAGAATGGCTTTAGGTAAAACTCGTAATCTATTCTTCCTAAATTAATTCCAGCCCATCCAGCTTGCGTTACTAACACAGTTTTATGTGATTTGTTTTTGATTTCAATAGGCTTATCTAGAAAAGTGTGAGTATGTCCACCAATTATTAAGTCAATATGTTTTGATTTTTTAGCGAGAACTATGTCGCTTACTTTTTTGGTATGGTAAGAATGTCCTAAATGAGATAAACAAACAACTAAATTACATCCCTTTTCTTTTCTAAGAAATCTTGCTTTGTCGTTTGCAATTTCGAGAGGTTCTAAATACTTAGTTTCTCCATAGTTTTTTTTTTCGACTAATCCAGCTAGCTCCACACCAATGCCGAACACTCCAATTTTCAATCCTGATTTCATTATGATTTTATGAGGTATTATGGCTCCTTCAAGTTCTGTATTAGTGAAATCGTAATTACAATTAATGAATGGGAAATTAGCATGTGGCATCATTTTTTTTAAGCCCTGTAGGCCATTGTCGAAGTCGTGATTGCCAATAGTGCATGCATCATAACCCATTTTACTCATTAATTTAAATTCAAGTTCGCCACCGTACATATTAAAATAGGGAGTCCCTTGAAACACATCGCCTGCATCTAAAAGTAAAACATTTTCTTCAGTTGCTCGGATGTTTCTAATGAGTGCTGCTCGTTTTTCAATACCTCCAAGACCAGGATATTTTGGGTCGTTTAATGGAAATGGGTCGATATGACTATGCATATCATTCGTATGGAGAATCGTTAATCGAATTAGTTCCTTTTTAGAAGAAGACGCCATAAGATAAGACGGAGCCACGACAATCGCTGCTCCAGTTATCCCAATTGCTTTTATGAATTCCTTTCTATTCAATTATTATAATTCTTTTGTCTAGCGAAGATGTGATGTTTCTCCCACCACTTTTTTCATCTTCAATGTGTTTAATAATAGCGTCTCTCAATTTAATGCCAATCACTTCATAGTTGTTATGTTCTGAGAAGAACGTCATTTTATCGCCACCGTTGGCAAGATAATCTGAAGTTATAACTTTATACGACTTGGCAATATCAAATGGCGCACCATTAATAAATATGTTGCTGGTGCCGTTTTGTTTAATACTAATATTGATGTTAGATACAGGAATACCTTTGGAAGAAATAATGTAATCGAGTAATTTCTTTGTTAATTCTCCAGATAAAGTGAGTACAACGAGCTGATTCTCGAATGGCATAAGTTCGTATGCTTTGCCACGAGTAATTTCTCCTTTCGGAAGAGAAGTTCTAAGACCGCCATTATTCAAAACGCAAAAGTCAATTGGCTTACCATCTTTCGGAGAGTATATGTCTTGCCCAATATTAAAAGATAAATCTGCTACGAAATTTCCAAGTAAGCACTGGATTTGAGTAGCTTGATGATCTCTTTCAGGTTTTTTCATCGCAACGTCAGAAATATTAAGAACTTCGTTCATCGATTTTTCAAGATTTTCTTTATACGGTTCAATAATTTCAGAAATTTCAAAATGACTTGCTTTAATCGAGTCAGTCAATTGAATGTCAGTTTCCGTAACCGATAAGATTTTAGTCCCAGAACAGCTAATAAATAGCATTGCTATAATATATAATATGTAAAAGGTTGGTTTTTTCAACGACAGTAAAATTAGGATTTTGAATTTAATGATACTAAACGAGGTTATATTTTATTTTATTTGTGGATATGTTAGAAGCAGAAATACAGTTAAGAGTTCGTTACGCGGAGACGGATCAAATGGGAGTAGTGTACTATGGTAATTATGCTGCCTATTGTGAGGTTGGCAGAGTAGAGGTAATGCGAAAAATTGGTACAACATACAAAGCGCTAGAGGAAGCCGGTATAATGATGCCCGTAATAGAGTATAATGTTAAGTATTTAAAACCAGCTCTATATGATGATAATTTAACCATAAGAACTATTGTTAAAGTATTGCCTCGAGCAAGAATTACGTTTGATTACGAAATCTATAACGAAAATTGTGATTTACTAAACGAGGCTTCAACAACGTTAGTTTTTATTAAGACGGAGACAGGAAGACCTTGTGCTGCGCCCGATTGGTTTATGGACGGCTTACGGCCATATTTCGAATCTTAATTTTGCAGGAAAATTTTGTAAAATTCCTTTTGGTTATCATACTGAACACCTACAGAATATATTCCCGTGGAGGAGTTTAGCGGAAGCTGTATCGTTGCAGATTTCTCATTTGGAGAAGCGCTGTAAATAACTCGCCCCAAAGCATCAATTATATTTATTTCATAAATTTTTAGATTACTTACAATTCGAAAGTTACCATTGTTCGGATTAGGGTGAAGTTGGGTATAAGTATTCTTCACTATCAAAATACTTGTTGTTGTATCTGTTGATGTGGTGTCTTCGGTTGGTTCATATAAATAACAATATTGGGCTATTCCCGGGATATTGTTGTCTAACCAATCAGATCTATCTGACAAAAATGACTTCATGTTGATAATTACTTCGCTGTGAGAAGCTGAATTCGCATAAGCAGCTGAATTCGGCCATACGTATGTTCCCATTATATTGTATTGTTGGAAATTTCGGTCTTGAGCATCGGCAATGTAGTTTGCCATAGAATCTAAATAATTGTTGATGGAGTCTGTGTGCAGCAAACCTTCTCTAAGTTCTTCCCATCGGCATCTTACCGCATTTTGAAAAACCGTATCAGTTTGTATCCATGTATCCCACCAAAAAGGACTGTTTCCTGAACATTGGTAATATTCCCAGCCGGTGACATCATCTCCAGAGCAGTAGTCTCCGTTGCCAAAAGATAGATTGAAATCCCAATAAGGTCCAGCTGTTACTTTGCCTCCTTTACTGTCCTTGTCTTTATGAAAATAAGTGCTAAGACGATATCCGTCAACATTTTTGCTAAGTTCGTTAATGATAAAATTATCGACAAACGACCTCAAATCTATGTAGTCCGTATAATGCTTGCCTAATAAATTTTCAAATGTCGGAGATGCAACAGCTTCTTCAAATTCGTTCATATAATTTTCAATATATGCAGCTTGTAGGGCTTGAATATTATTTTGGTCGGGGTAGAAAAATTGGAAGTAAAGCGGGTCTGTGCTCCCATATTTGTTAAAATTTGAATTCCAACCGTCATAAACACCCTTATCTATTCTAAAAATATAGCCACCTGTTAATTGATCTCCAGAAAGATCTATAGAATTAAGCTTAGCAATATCAACACGACCTTTATCTCGTTTAATTTTTTCCATAAGAACATAGACACCCTGATAATCCCCGTTTAAAACGACTTCGGTTAATTGGGTTTGACTAGCATAATGTCCAGTTTCCTCTCCAATATGCATAGCCAAAACATTGTTTAGCAGTGATTTATCAGAATAAGGGCCGTACAGAACAAAGTCTTCTTCCCTTGTAAATCCAAGAAAACTACTGTCCATATCGTTTCCTAAGTCATCCCATAATTCTATCGCATAAGACTTCTTTGCGAAACTCTGAGAACTTTCACCTCTAATTTCAATTCCACATTTTCCGTAATATTCGTTCATTGGGTCAGTCAAATAATTAGGATTACCAATACTATTATGTATAATGCCGAAATCGGCCATTATTTTCGGGTCATCGTATATGGTCTGTCCGTTGGTGTTGATTAAAATAATGGGTAGGTTGGAGGATTCAAACTCAAATGGTGGCGCAAACCAAAAAGGTGTAGCACTGTAATCGCTAGAGGTATTGTTTATTGCTACCGAAAAAAATGGAATTACGCTCATATCCGAAGATGTCACACTTTGGTTGTGACCTTGGATAGCTAACACATTGTTTCCTTGGTTGAGCAATCCTGAAAGGGTTTGTTTTGATATAATAAAATTATCAGGAACAATGCCTTGATATAGAGATGCTTCGTGCAGTCCATCACTGCCTTGGTTGTATGCAGGTGGAGTTCCCGAAATATTAGCTCTTGCGATTTCAACTCCATTTAAATAAGCGACAAAAGCATCATCATAGTCAACATTTAAAATGGCCTTTTCAATTGCAGAAGTGTCAGTAATCATAAATTCTTGACGAATATAAACTGATATAGAAGCTGCAATAGTTGTATTGTCATCTCCATCTGCGTATCCGATGCCAGTTATTCCGTTGCTCCAGCTAGAAGAGTTAAAAGTTGTATCATTCCAATTAGTTTGTAATGCAACCGATGGAATTAGATATTCACATTGATCACCTTCTTGAATAACTGTCTCCCAATGATTAATTTGGGTTAGACCATTCAACGAGAAAAGCACCAGAAATATCGATAAGTAGTTGTTCATTCGTTAGTGTTTGTTCCAAATATAGTTTTTCAATTTAGTACGAGATGATAACGATTACTATTTTGTTGGAGTCTTAATTTTTAACAACTTATAAACTTCCTTATTTTCACTAGATTAAATTCTAAATTTGTTGCTTATGGCTAGTAATTCTTTTGGGTGTCTATTTCGACTTACAACTTTTGGTGAATCCCATGGGGTAGCAATTGGAGGAGTTATTGATGGCTGTCCAAGTGGGCTTAGAATTGACCTTGATTTTATTAATAATGAATTGGCAAGAAGACGTCCAGGACAATCTGCAATCGTTACACAACGAAAAGAAGACGATGAAGTTGAATTTCTTTCAGGGATTTTTGAAGAAAAAACTACTGGAGCTTCCATTGGCTTTGTGATTAAAAATAAAAACCAAAATAGTCAAGATTATACTCATATCAAAGATTCATTTCGGCCATCTCATGCAGATTTCACTTATCATGAAAAGTATGGAAACCGGGACTATCGGGGGGGAGGAAGATCTTCAGCTCGTGAAACGGCTTGTAGAGTGGTTGGCGGGTCAATTGCAAAGTTGGTATTAGGGCACTACGGTATTAAAATTACTGCTTACGTTTCGCAAGTTGGAGATGTTAAATTGCTAAAAGATTACAACAAGCTTGATTTCTCTAAAATCGAATCAAATTCAGTACGCTGTCCAGACAAAATGATTGCAATCGCTATGGAATCGAGAATAAAGGCGGTTAGAAAAGTTGGAGATACAATTGGCGGTTGCATAAAATGCGTGATTCAAAATGTACCTGTAGGATTAGGTGCGCCTGTTTTCGATAAACTCCACGCAGATATAGGTAAAGCTATTCTTGGAATAAACGCGGTAAAAGGGTTTGAGTATGGTTCAGGTTTTTCAAGTGTAACTATGAAAGGAAGCGAGCACAACGATTTATTTCAAGCTAAAGATACTCTTGTCACAACAAAAACAAATAACTCTGGAGGAATTCAAGGAGGGATTTCAAATGGCGAAGATATTTACTTTAATGTGGCATTTAAGCCAGTTGCAACTATTATGCAATCGCAAGAGTCGGTAGATAAAGAAGGAAATAAAGTTGTCGTTGAAGGTAAAGGTAGGCATGATCCTTGTGTTGTGCCACGCGCAGTTCCAATAGTAGAATCTATGGCAGCTCTTGTAATAGCTGATCACTTATTAAGAAATAAAACAGCTAAACTATAGTATGAAAAAGTTAGGATTGCACTGGCAAGTAATAATTGGATTAATCGTTGGTGCTGTTTATGCATGGTTGGCAGTAACTAATGATTGGACTTCATTTACCATGGATTACATTAATCCATTTGGAAATATTTTTATCAGCTTGCTCAAAATGATTGCCGTTCCTTTAGTGTTGTTTTCGATTATTTCAGGAGTTATTTCTCTTAAGGATATTACTAAATTAGGTAGAATGGGATTAAAAACACTTGGTCTCTATTTGATAACTACTTTGTTTGCTGTTACACTGGGTTTAGTATTTGTAAACATAATAAAACCTGGGGAACACCAAGATGATTCTATTAGAGTTGAAAACAGAATTGCTTATGAATTGTGGCTTGCAGATAATCCAAATGTTCAAAGAGTTGATGATCTTCGATTATTAGACAGCCCTAAATACGCACAAAAGACGGCAGAAGTTAGTGCTCGTTTAAAAGGTGAAAAATATAATGATTGGGTAGCGGATAAAATGAATAAAAAAGAAGGAGCTGTTAATAAGGGCCCTTTAAGTGCACTAGAAGATGTATTCTCTTCTAATATTTTTCGTTCTCTTGCCGATAGTAAAATGCTACAGATAATCTTCTTTGGAATTTTCTTTGGGGTTGTGTTGTCAATGATTCCAAAAGATAAAGCTAAGCCTGTAATAGGAATAGTTGAAGGGTTAAATGAAGTTTTTATAAAAATGGTAATGGTAATAATGAAAGCAATGCCATTCTTTGTATTTGCTCTTATGGCGGGTCAAATTGTAAAAGCTGCGGGAAGCGATCCAGAAAAGTTCACTGAATTAATGAAATTCTATCTCTGGTACGGTTTTGTTGTAATATTTGGGTTGGTAACTATGGCTTTTGTCGTGTATCCTTTAATTGTTAAAACTATGGCTGGAATGGGATTTGGTAAGTTTTTAGGAGGAGTTAGAGATGCCCAAATCACTGCTTTTTCTACTAGTAGTTCTGTTGCTACCTTACCAGTGACTATGGATTGTCTAGAGAATAAAATAGGGGCATCTAAATCAACTGCTAGTTTTGTCTTACCAATTGGAGCAACTGTAAACATGGATGGTACAAGTCTTTATCAAGCGGTAGCGGTGGTTGCAATGGCGCAATTTCATATGATTGATTTATCTATTGCTCAGCAAGCTATTATTGTAGGAACAGCAACGTTGGCTTCAATTGGGGCAGCAGCTATACCAAGTGCAGGATTGGTATTGATGATGGTTGTATTAGAATCTGTTGGTCTTAACCCAGCGTGGATAGCAATAATATTCCCTATCGATCGTATTTTAGACATGTGTAGAACTGTAGTAAATGTAACAGGAGACGCAACGGTTACAACAATAATTGCAAAATCAGAAGACGAATTAAAATCAGAATAGAGATGAAAAAAGTATTAAAAATTGTAGGAGTTATATTCATATTACTTATTGCAGCAATTGTGATTTTACCAATCATTTTTAAAGATGATATTATTCAATTAGTTAAGGATGAAGCGACTAACAATTTAAATGCAACGGTTGATTTTGGGGATTTCGATTTAAGCATCATTTCGACTTTTCCGAACTTTATGTTTAGCATAAACGATGTAAAAGTTGTTGGAGTAGATCAATTTGAAGATGTGACTTTAGCGAGTATAGGTACTCTCCAAACAACGTTAGATATCAATAGCGTTATCGATGGCGAAACAATTAAGATTATTTCATTTGAATTAATTGATGTTACAGCAAACGCGATTGTATTAAAAGACAGTTCTGCCAATTGGGATATCGTAAAATTAACAAGTACATCGGAAGAAGAAGTTTTAGAAGAAGCTTCTGCTGAGGAAACTAAATTTAGCTTAGGTATAGACCATTATGCGTTCAAAAATATTAATGTGATATACGATGACGAACCAGGGAATATGTACGCAGAAATAAAGAATTTTTCTCATGAAGGCGATGGCGATTTCACACAAGATATTTTCTTGTTAAATACATTTACATCGATTGAATCGATAACCTACAAAATGGATGGAATGGCCTATTTGAATAAAGCGAATATCGAAACTAAATTTGATATCGAGATAGATAATCCTAACGCCAAATACACATTCAAAGAGAATAGTTTTAGAATTAACGCATTTGAGCTGGCATTTGATGGTTGGGTGGGCACACCAAAGGATGACGTAGAGTTAGACATTTCATTTCAAACCAATAAGCCAGATTTTAAAAGTTTATTGTCATTAGTGCCGGCAGTTTATTTAACTGATTTTGCTGATGTAAAAACTGAAGGTAAAGTTGCTTTTAATGGAAGTGCTAAAGGGACATATAGTGCTGACGGTTTTTTACCAGCTTTCGATATTAATCTATTGGTTGAAAATGCTATGTTCAAATACCCTGATTTGCCTAAGTCGGTAGATAATATTCAGATTAAAATGAATGCGAAGAATCCAGGAGGAAGCGAAGACAATACAATTGTCGATATAGGTCAATTTCACATCGAAATGGGTAGTAATCCAGTTGATATTAAAATGAACATTAAAACTCCTGTTTCTGATCCGAATATGGAGGGGTCAATAAAAGCTCAAGTAAACTTAGCTAGCATGAAAGAATTCATCCCTATGGAAGAAGGTGATGATTACAATGGTAATATTACAATGGATATTGATCTTGGCGGACAGCTTTCAACAATCGATAACGAAGATTATGAAAACTTCAAATTTGAAGGAAATCTAATCATCTTGGATATGAACTACAAGACAGCTAGTTTGCCTTATGAAGTTGACATGAAAAGTATGTATATGGAATTCTCTCCTCATTTTGTAGAATTGACTGCATTCGAAACCAATGTTGGTAACAGTGATTTTGCAGGAAAAGGTAGGGTAGAAAATTTCTTAGCTTACACGTTTAGAGATGAACCATTGAAAGGAACCTTCGATATGCGTTCAAATTATATTGATGTAAATCAGTTTATGGAAGAAGATGCTTCGGAAGAGGAAGTTAGTGCTGATGAGTCTACTAAACAAGGAAGTGAAACAGCTGAAGAAGGAGTCGCAAAAGTTCCGTCAAACATAGACTTTGTTATGACTATGGATATTAAAGAAATGTTGTATGATGACATTCAAATGAAAGCCGTAAAAGGAGGGGTAACTATTCGAGATTCTCAAATGAAAATGGATAATCTGTTCATCAATATGATTGATGGAAGTGTTAACATGAATGGAATCTACGATACGCGTGCAGAATTACCGAAAATTGATTTTTCTTATGCCATTAAACATTTCGATGTACCAACAATGTACAAGATGTTTAACACAGTTAAAGAGATTGCGCCAATTGCTGAAAATGCGACTGGTAAATTGTCTACTAATCTTGAAATGCATTGCATGCTAGACAATAAAATGGAAGTTGATTTAAATACATTAACTGGCGGTGGTGTGTTGCATACAGAAAATATTATGGTTGAGAATTCAGAAACATTATCGCAATTGGCCGATGCTTTAAACCAACCGAATTATAAAAAAATGGTTTTAAACGACAATAAGATTTTTTATGAATTTAGAGATGGAAGAATGTTCTTGGATCCATTTGATATGAAAATAAGTAATAGCAAAGCTAAAGTTTCGGGTTCTCAAGGTTTTGACAAATCGATGGATTATAAAATGGCAATGGATATACCTACTTCAGAATTTGGGTCAGAGGCAAACGATATGGTAAACGGTCTGTTGGCTGAAGGAAATAAATATGGTATTGACGCAAAAATGCCGGAACGTATCAATGTTGACGTATTCATATTAGGAACAGTTACTGAACCAAAAGTTTCTTTAGGTCCAGCAGGAAGTTCAAAACCTACGATAGAGGATATTAAAGAACAAGTTATTGAGGAAGTGAAAGAGATTATTGAAGAAAAGGTAGAAGAAGTAATTGAAGACACTAAAGAGAAGGCGCGGGAAGAAGCGGACAAAATATTAGCTAATGCGCAAAAACAGGCAGATAAAATCAAAAAACAAGCAAAGAAAAACGCTGCACAAATTAAGAAAGAGGGTTATGCGCAAGCGAGTGCCTTAGAAAAAGAGGCTAGTAATCCGCTTCAAAAAGCAGCGGCAAAAATAGCTGCAGATAAGGTTCGTAAGGAATCGGATAAAAAAGAACAACAAGCAATAGCTGAAGGAGATAAGCAAGCAAAATCAGTTATGGATGCAGCTAAAAAGCAAGCTAAAGAACTATTAAAATAATTGTTAAAAAGATTGAATCACAATATTCATTCATTTTATTATTAATGACTTAAATAATCTCATGAAAATAAGGTCAGTTACATCATTGCTTTGTCTTTTGATAATATCGGGTTTTGTATTCTCTCAAGAAGAACCGTGTCAAACCATTACCAACAAAAAGGCTCTTAAATATTATAAAGAAGGAATTGACAAGAAAAAGAACAAAAAAGACGTTAGGATGGGCTTTTTAAAAAAAGCACTTGAAATTGAACCAACCTTCGTTGCTGCTAATTGCCAGTTTGGTAGAGATTTAGCAAGAACACTAAATTATGAAAAAGCTTCTCTCGAACCTTGCAAAAAATATTTTCAAGTTGTTGTCGATATGTGCCCTCAATATCATTCCGATCCATATTATTATCTAGGAATTATCGCTTACGAAAATGCTGAGTACATAAAAGCAACGGAATATTATAAGAATTTCATGAATTTTCAGGGCGGTACGGGAGAAGCTTTTGCACGTGATTATGACCGAAAATATGAGCAGGCCAAGTTAGATTGCAAATGGGCTAGATTTTACGCTTTTCATGAAGGTAAAGAAGTGCCATATAATCCTGTAATTGTAGAAGGCCCAAGCATGGAACATGACGAATACCTTCCTCTTGTGTCGCCAGATGCTGAGAAAATGTTCATTACACAAAGGTTAAAAATAGAACAACAAGGTCCAAAAGATGGCCTGTATGAGCGAGATGACATCATGATGTCTGAACTTTTTGTTTTCTGCAGAAGGAATGCTGCTGGTGGTTTTGAAAAGCCTGAATTAATGCCAAAGCCATTTAATATGGACCCGGCAGCAAATTATGGAGGAGCTTCTATCTCAATTGATAATAAACATCTTTTTTTCACCATCTGTGCTGAGGGTAAAATGGGTTATACGAACTGTGATATATATCAAACCGATTTAGTATACGGGTTTAATGATATTACGGAGGTTATAGAATGGCACTGGACGGAACTAAGAAACCTGGGGCCCAATATTAACACTCCAGATGGCTGGGAGTCGCAACCAACCGTTTCGGCTGATGGAAAAATCTTGTATTTTTCTAGTTATAGGGAAGACAGCAAAGGAATTGATATATACTCAAGTAAAAGGCTGCCTGATGGTACATGGGATGTTGCTAAAAATTTAGGAGAACCTATAAATACAGAATACAACGATAAATCTCCTTTTATGCATACCGATAGCGAGACGTTATATTTTTCATCTGACGGCCACATGGGGTTTGGTAAATACGATGTGTTTTTCGCACGTAAAGATAATGAAGGTAATTGGCTTGAGCCAATGAATATAGGCTCGCCTATTAATAATGAAGGTGATCAACATGGTTTTGTGGTTAGTACTGATGGAAAAACGGTATACTTTGGTTCCAATCTAATTAAAGAAGGAGGCAATGGAGGTTATGATATCATTTCGTTCGAATTATATGAAGCTGCGCGTCCAGAGAAAGTTGTTTTTTTAAAAGGAAACGTAAAAGATGAGCATGGAAAAGTCGCAAAAGACGCTTCCATAGAAATGAAAAACGTAGCTACAGATAATATAACTTCTTTTGATGTTGACACCGTTGATGGTTCATACGCAGCTGTAGTGACTCTTAAAAAAGATCAAGATGTTATTGTTAGCGTAAAAGCTCAAGACAAGGTCTTTAACTCTCACTACTTTAAAGCGGAAGACACAATTACAACTACATTTAAGGAGTTAGAAGTCGAATTGGAACACATTCAACCAGGAAAGCCTTTCAAGTTGTATGATATCTATTTCGATCACGCATCTTCGGTGTTAACTATACCTAGCAAATCGATGCTTGATGAGTTCGCTAAATATTTAAAAGAGCATCCTGATTTGGTTATAGCCATATATGGACACACGGATAATAATGGAGAATCGGAAAGTAATCTTCATTTATCAACTGATAGAGCTTTCTCAGTTATGTCTTACTTGCAAGAAGACGGTATAGAAAAAGAGCGTATGTCGTTTGAAGGTTATGGGGAAACTAAACCTGTTGCGCCAAATGATACAGCAGAAAATAGAGCCAAAAACAGAAGAACAGAGTTTATGATTATTTCTAATTGATTTTAGTTTACTGTTAATGAGTAGGTCCTGATGATTTATCTGGCTCGGCTTTTTTCTTTAAATGTTTTTCTCCACTCTCTTTTCCCTTTTTGCTCGGGATGGTTGCAGTTAACTGCGAAAATGTAAATTAGCAAAAGCAATCCCAATCTATATTTCTTTAAATATCTCATGAAAATAAAAAATAAATTGGTCAGCTGTCTATAATAAAACACGTAGAAAAACGAGAAAAATATAACACTAAACCTAGGCTAGGAGATTACAATGTTTAGCGCCCTGAATAGTATAAACATAGTAATGATAGCAATAAGGATAAATAAGCTGCCTTTAGCATACTTTGGCTGACGT
Source organism: Flavobacteriales bacterium (assembly GCA_018669945.1). Taxonomy (GTDB): domain Bacteria; phylum Bacteroidota; class Bacteroidia; order Flavobacteriales_G; family NORP312; genus NORP312. The sequence continues at coordinate 7,508 of JABHTA010000070.1, read as the reverse complement.
TTTATATCTTTTCGGTAAGCCCAAGTAAGCCCGGACCCGAAAACAAGTATAAAAAATATGGAGAAAATGATTTGGCCCTGAGAAAAAGGCATTGATTACTTTTTTTTGAATTTAGTGCGAGTGTTTCCAAAGTTCATGTAGTAAGTGTCTTTTGGAATGTTAGCAATGTTAATTCTGTTATCATAACCTTTTTTTATAAGATTTCCGAACTTGTCGAATACTTCAAAGCTAGTTTTTTCTGTGAATTTTATTTCTTGTTTTTTACCATAAATAATATAAGAGATCTCACGCTTAAGGCTATTATATGAAACACTGGGAGTGTATTTAGTTTTATCTATGTAGCCTTTTTGTTTAACTCGATACTTGTTCCTACCAGCATGAGGTGCTGTTTGAAATTGGTAATAATTTTTGGTTAAGCTTCCTTTTCCGTCAACTTGACCCACTTGTACCCATTTGTTCCATTTAAATTGTTCAACAATAAAGGTCAGTTTCGCCTTTTCATTTATAGTAGACCATTGTAAATTACCTTGATTGTCAATACTAATGTTAGTGGTTTCAAAAGTTGGATTGGGTAACAGAGCATCTGGATTTAATACTTTGGGCACACACCCGTTATTTTTGTATTTAATTTCAATTAAAACAGGCGCGCCAAGCTCAAGATGAAATTGATCTAAACTTATCTCAAACGCATCAGAATTAATTTCATCTGTTGAAAAAGTTCCATTAACAAGAACAGCGTATGTGCAATAGCCAACACCAGAATAGGAAATTGAATTTTGAATATAAATGTTCCTGTTTTGATACTCACCTTCAATTACGATGACTCCCGCACTCAAATATTGGGTGAGAATTACTGAAGTAAAGATCAAAAGTGCTACTTTCATATTACTATCAAATTTAAAAATTGCATTGGTTGTGAACGACTGTCCTTTTAAATTTTTATTAACAATTTATATTAAAACCTAACAAGTAATTTGCCAAAATTTTCACCGTCTTTATCGACTCTCTTACCTAGCTTTTTTATATGTGGTTAATTTAAAAAACGTAATACACGTTTCTTTAATTGCCCAGAACCTTTACCCATGCATTATTTCAAAAATTTTAATGTTTTTTTTAATGGCATCATATAACGAGTGTATTATTAGGTCATCAATGGATTTACTGTTATTAAAAACATCGTGCAAATCAATTTTGATTTTAATTATTAGTTTTAAATACGAAAAAATAGTGCAAATGTTATGCGAAGTTTGAATTGAATATACTGATAAGAAGTGTAATTCGTTTTTCATAGTTTTGCATAATATTAAATTTTCATTATATGAATATTGAAAAACGACAAATATTAACCTGTATGGTAGTACTAACTTTGGTAGTTGCTATAGGTGCGTGTAAGAAGAACAGATTGAACAAACAAACAACTTGTTCTGAAGATAATTCTACAGCAGAAAACATGTTTGATGACGTCTATAGTGTGTCTTATAAGTTTGATGACACCGAGACTAATGTTTATGGAGCGAATACAGTATCATATTGGCCAAATGATACTAGTTATGAACATAATTTGTATAACTGTTTAACGATAACAATACAATTTATTGACTCAGCTGCTTTTGAAAGAATAATTACTTTCGATTTCGGTACTACGGGATGTAAATCTAGTGATGGTAGAACAAGAACGGGTAAAATAATTGCACATAAAACAGGAAGGTATGGGATAACGGGAAGTATTGCTGTAATTACTGCAGTTGATTATACTGTTGATGATTATAGAGTAAAAGGAACGAAGACCGTAACCAATTTGGGAAAAAATTCAGCAAATCAACAGTATTACTCTGTTATCATTTCAGGTGGAGAGGTAACTACTCCTGATAGCGAAACAATCACCTGGAAATCAACGCAGACAAAAACATGGTTGGAAGGAGCTAGTACATGGTTCTTTGGCACATTGAGTGACGATGGAACATTAGATTCCCTTTACTGGCTGGGTCTAGATGGTATTTATGACGATGTTTGGGAAATTACAGGATCTGGAGATGGTATAAACCGGGACGGTAGAGCATTTGAGGTAGAGATTATTGCCCCACTCAAAGTACAATGGTGTCAGTCATATATTGAAGTTACTGAAGGTGTAACTGAAATTCAACCAGAAGATTTAAAACTCAGAACCGTAGATTTTGGTGAAGGAACTTGTGATAACGAAGCGACTGCAACGATTGGTGAGAATAGCTATTCATTCAAAATGAGAAATTACTAACTATCATAAATAAGAAAAGAGAGAAAGTGGATATTAGGTCCGTTTTGTTCATGAAAAAATTATATAAAATACTTATAATCATTTTACTAATTTTTAGCTTAGTTGCGCTCTCATTATTAAGTTTTTATAGTCCAGTTTCATTAGAAGACGATACTAGCTTTCTTGTAAATACCAAAACAATTTCGAAAACTGAATTTAACTTGTTATCGACAGATTCTCCAATATTTATTGGTTGGGCAAGAACTAATTTCACACCTAACGGTGTTGTGCATAATACGAGAGGACTTTTTCAAGAACCTTATGAAGATGTTTTAGATTCTTTATTTATTAATTGTATTTATCTTAAAAAGGATACGGTTCAATTTGTAATTCTTTCTTATGATCTTTTATTGGTTACTCCAGAATTGGCATCCTCTGTGAAAATGGAATTATTATCTCGTGGCATTTCAAATGTCTATTTTTCTGCGTCACATACGCATTCATCGATTGGTGGTTTCGGAAAAGGAGTCGCAGCAGAAATAGCACTTGGTGAGTTTGATCAATCGATATTTGGTGGTATAATTGATAGAACGATAGTAACGTTAGATAAAGCGATTCAAATACAAGACACGCTTCAAAATATTAGTTACAAGGAGAAAAAGGTAAATAGAGCAATTAACCGACTAATAGGTGAATACTATGTTGAAGAAAGGATAAGGCAAGTTTATTTTTCATCAACAAGACATCTAGCGGTGATGAATTCACTGAACATACATCCAACATTTGTGAGTTCGGAGCGAAAGGTAATCTCAAAGGATTACCCAAAAATATTTAGTAAAGAAAAAACAACTGAGTTTGGGATGTTTGTGGCTGGGGCAATGGGAAGTATAAAGCCAATGAGTTTCAAGAGAGATACTAGCCAAATTACTCGATTTAAAGCAATAATTGACACTACACAGTATTCAGTTGATGACTCGACTTTAAGAACAGATTTAATTGGTTTTAGCTCGATCAAATTGGTTACGCCTTCTTTAAGGCCATTGCTAACAGAAAATATTTGTTCTTCTAAGTTGCTATCTTCAGTTTTAATTGGAATTCCAAAAATTTCTATCGAGGTACTTCGAATAGGAGAGGTTCTTATGATAGCGTTACCGTGCGAGTTGTCTTCAGAATTTTATTTTGAGTTGCAAAAACTAGCTGATGCAAAAGGAATGCGATTAATAATTACTTCTTTTAATGGTTCATATGTAGGTTATGCTACTCCATCAAGGAATTTTCATATCAACCATATGGAAACAAGAACTATGAATTGGACAGGAAAATATGGTGGTGATTATTTTAACGAATTGGTTCGTTTAATTATAGAAAAGCAAGCTTAGAGTTTAATGATTTTGAATTCAGTTCTTCTATTCATTTGGCGACCATCAGCATTATCATTCGAAGATATTGGGTTTGCTTCACCGTATCCTTTCGAAACTAATCTAGATGCAGCTATCCCTTTTTTAATTAGGTAATCTACAACGGATTTAGCTCTTCTGTCCGATAAATCAAGGTTGTAAGAGTCAGAGCCTTGGCTATCCGTATGTCCAGAAAGTTCAACTTTTATCGATGGGTTATCGGTTAGGATTTTATAAACGTTTTCTAATTCAATCGTAGATTCTGTTCTCAAGGTGGCTTTATCAGTATCGAAGAAAATGTTTTTCAATACGATAACACTACCCACTTCAATTTTCTTTAAATCAACATCTTTTGTTACTTCTTTGTATGCAGCAGCTTCTGGAATCAGGAAATTTTCCGAGTGAAATAGGTACCCTTCAGATTTTACAGCAATACCGTAATTCTTTCCTGCAGGGAGCGATACCAAGTACTTTCCAGAAGTGCTGTTTGATACAAAACTAGCAACCACCTTGCTAAGTTCGTTATCAATAACTTCCACCTTAGCTCCAACAGGTTTTTTGGTTTTAATATCTCTAACTATTCCTTTTAAAATTGTAACACGATTGGCAGATACTTCGACAGCAGGTTCGATTACAATTTCCTTAACAGGTTTAGCTACATTGGCAAGCAGGTTATCTTCGTTGTTAAGTATTACCTCTTTTTCTGGCCCCAAAAAAGTAACTAAATAAATATCTTTTTCTCCCTGACCTTCGTTGTGCTTATGCGATGAAAGGTAACCATGTTTGCCACTTGCGGAAACAACGAAAAAGATGTCATTATCTGGTGAGTTAATGGGGTATCCAATATTCATAGGCTTTTGCCAAATTCCTCCAACAAGTTTTGAAACAAATACATCATATCCTCCCATTGTGTTATGACCAGTTGAACTAAAATACATAGTTTGTCCATCAGGATGCATAAACACGGCTTCTTCATCGTATTTTGTATTGATGTTTGGCCCAAGGTTTTTTGGCACTCCCCATAGTTCTTTTTCCTCATTCCATTCACTTTTGTAAATGTCGTGAGATCCCATTCCTCCTTCAGGTTTATTACTCACAAAATACAGTATTTTGCCATCGAAAGAAAATGACGCAGAAGATTCGTGGAATTTGGTGTTGACATTTTTTCCAAGCTTTTTTGGCTTGCTCCATTCTTCACCCTTTAAAAAACATTCATAAATGTTTCCATCTCCTTTATCATCAAGGTATATTAGCAATTTTGTTCCATCCGGTGAGAGTCCAATTGTCGCATCATGCCCATCACTATTAATTTGTTTTCCCATGTTTTCAGGAGCACTCCATGAATCTCCATTGTGGTGTGTTACATAAACGTCTTCAAAGTATTCTTGTGTAAGCGGATCTTTCTTATCTCCAGTAGAACCCTCTCGACGAGACGTAAACATCATGATTGACTCGTCAGCAGATATAATTGCACCGTATTCTGGATGTTTTCCGTTTATGACACCACCCATATTGTCTATAAAAACTCGAGTAGGTTCAGCTTCCAGTGTTTTGCCAGTTCCGCACTCTTGTATTTTTTTTATTATATCCGTTTTTGTTTTCGGAGATGCATCTGCTGGCATCATTTTTTGATACTTTTTGTATTCGTTAATTGCTTTATCCCATTCTCCTTTTAAGTGATAACCTCTCCCAATCATATAAAATATTTGCTTATCAACCCTTGGGTCAAGTTTATAGGATTTTAAGAAATATTGAAGCGATTCTGTCTTATCATTCGTCCCTTTTAGATAGCATTTTCCAATCTTAAAGTTTAAGGAGGCATTATTTGGATTAAACTTTTGCGCTTGTTCGTATAATGGCAGTGAAAGTTTGTAACCGGCTCTCATCGTAACGCCATCCTCTCGTGTAAACTGCGTAATATGAGCATCACCCTCTTTAATTTGATTAATGGCGATTTTCATTTCTTTTTTATTCTCAGGAAAATTATCTTTGATAAATTCAACATTTTTTTGACTAAACAGCTGATTTGAAAGTCCAATAAGTATAACTATTGCTATGTTTTTGAATGTTTTCATAATTAGTCGTTACAAGTGTTGTCAACGTATGTTTGGCCGTTGTTAATTCCTAATTCTGCGGCTCTACTCCAGTCAATACAAGCGCCATCTTTATCTCTGATCATCTCTTTCGAAATACCTCTATTTAAATAGGCTTCCCCATATTTTTTGTCAATTTTAATGGCTTGATTGCAGTCGCTAATTGCTCCTTCGTAATCTCGGAGTTTATATTTAGCCGTTGCTCTGTTGTTTAATGCAAAAGCATATTTAGGTTCTATTTTTAATGCTTTATTAAAGTCTTTTATTGCCTCTGTATATTCTCCTAATTCAAATTTAGCACTACCTCTATTGTTATATGCAACATAATAATCTGGTTTAAGCCTAATTGCTTGGTTGTACTCTTCAATAGCACCTTTTGAATCACCTGTTTTTCTTTTCATACTTCCTAAGTTGTTGTATGCAAAGGCCAGGGAGGGATCGCTAATAATTGCTTTTTTGTAATCGGCCATAGCACCTTTGTAATCTTCAAGTTTACGTTTGGCACTTCCCCGGTCGTTGTATGCGTATGCATATTTTTTATCAACAATTAATGCCTTGTTAAAGGAGAAAACTGACTCTTTAAATTTTCCTTGTTCAAATTTAATTAATCCGCTATAGTAGTAATATTGGGCATTTTTAGGATTTATCTTAGAGGCCGCCTTATAATCATTTAATGCTTCGTCTGGTTTTCCAGATTCGTATTTGGCTTTTCCTCTTTGATATAGTGCTGCGTCATTTTCAAATAAGGTGTCCTTTTCGATAACAACATCAAAGTCTTTAATTGCTCCATTGTAATCTTTAGTTTCGGTTCTAACTAAGGCACGATTATAATAAGGAGCAATGAATCTTGGTTCGATTGCAATGGCTTGACTAAACCTGTCAACAGCAATATTGTATTTTTTGTTTTGAAATGCTTTAACTCCTTCATTATACTTTTCCTGAGCTTCGATAGGAATAATTAACGTATCACTCTCTGAAATCGTAAGTGAATCAGTTACAGAAGTGTCAGCGGGGGAAACTAATGTTGTGTTTTGGGAGAAGCTGAATGAACTTATAAAAAGAAGTCCTAGAAATGGCAAATACCTCATAATAAAGATTTGCAGCTAAATTAATATTAACTCATTACTAAAGCTTTAAAGTCAGCAATATTTTGTTGTATTGTTTTTATTAAGAGGAATGAAAATAGAAACGTTATAAGTTCAACGTCTAATTACTTCGATAATAAAGAAAATTATTTAACTATTATTTTTTGACTTTTAGCATTGCTTCCAAAGCCTTTAACGATGTAAATACCAGGAGAAAAATTATTTGCTGTGTTAATCGAATATGTTAAAGATCCATCAGTTTGTTTATGTGGTATTTCAGATGACATAATACGACCAAAAACATCTAATATTTCAATTTTAAAATCATTTCTAATATCTTCTTCGCAATTAGATAGCTTAACTTGACATTCTCCTATACATGGATTAGGAAAGACACTTAGGGTTCTACAGCCAGCAGTTTTAATGTGATTACTTTCAAAAGACACACCAACTATGTTGAAGTACTCATAATTACCATCATAATCTGTTTGCTTAAGTCTATAAAACGCGGGGCCTTCTAGCGGATCATTGTCGTAGATCTCATAGCTTAATTCTTTACTACTATTACCAGCTCCTGGAATTTCACTAATTTCTCTAAAATTAGTGCCTGTAGAACTTCGCTCAATAGTGAAAAAATCATTGTTGTTTTCTTGTGCAGTAGTCCAATGTATTCGTATGTTTTTCTCTCCGGAAACTTCAG
>JABHTA010000212.1 GCA_018669945.1 Flavobacteriales bacterium | reverse complement strand
TTCCTGCTCTTAAGCCTGCGACAAAAGCTCCGTAGACAATTTGAATAACTACGACAGGAAACAATACCCAACCTAATTTTCTTATTACTGGATAATCGGCAAGAGTAATCTCTTCTTTAAAAAAGATACCAAGCATTACCCAAAATATATATCCAAAAATTAAGAAAGCGAAAGTCAAATGAATAGCTAACCTAAAATGGCTTACGTGAGGGTCGCTAACTAAACCACTTTTTACCATAAACCAACCTAAGAAACCTTGAAATCCGCCCATAAAAAACATTACTACACTTTGTTTAATTAAACGCTTACTAAGTTTCCTTTTAACTAGGAAATATGAAAACGGGATTATGAAAACGAATCCCAACAACCTGCCAATCATCCGATGTATGTATTCCCACCAAAAAATTGATTTAAAATCGTCTAACTTAAAATCATAATTGAGCTCCTGAAATTCAGGAAATTCTTTATACTTCGTAAAAGTATCGATCCAATCTGCTTGGTTTAACGGAGGAATTGACCCCATAAACAAATGCCATTCGACCATCGACAATCCTGAGTGCGTAAGACGGGTAATTCCGCCCACAACAACCATAATAAAGATAAGCAAGCATCCCGATAATAACCAAAGAAGAATAGGAGTGTCTTTCTTCACAACAAAATTTTTCGCAAAGGTAAATAAGAAGTATTACTAATACTTTAATTAGATTCTATAAAGACGTGTTAAAACGTCAAATATATTTGGAAATGAGATTGTTCTATGTGCTATACTTTTAGCAGAAGCTTCCTTTTTTATCTCGTTTTTATTGTTTGCTTCGTCTCCTCCAGAAGATTTCGCAACAGTTTTTTCTATATTAACCGTATTTACTTTATAGTCGCCTAGCTCTTCGATTATCTTTATCATGTCCTCTTCAGATATTTTAGAATCGTCAAACTCAACTTTAGCAACTTTATCCTCGAATACAACAGATGCCGATTCAATTCCTTCCAATTTGCCTAATTTCATCTCAATTCTTTTAGCGCAACCAACCGAACAAGTCATTCCCTCAATTCCAATATTCGCAACTGATTTAGCAATATCGCCTGAAACTATTTTTTCCGTTTTTGTTACTTCAATTGCCCTTTCAATCTCCGTTTCCGAAGCCCCGCAACCAAACATAACAATTAAAACTGTTGAACAAAATAGCGAAGTGAAAGTTTTCATAACCGTAATATTTATAATAACGCTTGCAAATATAGTTTATTACCGGTAATTGAAGTTTGTTAAAGATTGTTAAAAGCTATCTTTGCCGCCAAGAAATATTCCTATGAGCGAAGATCAAGAAATGTCATTTTTAAACCACCTTGAGGCATTGAGATGGCATTTGGTGCGTTCTGTAGTGGCCATTATTGTTGTTACAATTGTTGTTTTTTCGAATAAAACATTTGTTTTTGACACTATCATTTTTGGCCCAAAAAGTGCTGATTTTCCAACGTTTAAAGCACTGTGTAAATTGTCCGACTGGCTGTTTATTCAATTCCCCTTATTAATGCGATCAAGAGATGTATTGTGTATCGGACAAGAACCCTATGAATTGCAAAACATTGCAATGTCCGGTCAATTTATGACACATATATTAGTCTCCGTAGTCGGTGGACTTATCTTGGCTTTCCCCTATATATTTTGGGAAATTTGGAGATTTATTAAACCAGCCCTCCAAGCCACTGAGAAGAGCTATTCAAGGGGTGTTGTTTTCTTTACCTCCCTCCTTTTTATGTTTGGAGTCGTGTTCGGTTACTACATTATAGTGCCTCTTTCTGTCAATTTTTTTATCACGTACAACGTAAGCACGCAAGTAGTAAATCTGCCAACCCTATCTACCTATATTTCAACCGTAACCACTATTATACTTGCTTGTGGTATAGTTTTCGAGCTGCCAATTATGGTGTATTTCTTGACAAAAGTTGGATTGGTTACTCCTGAAGTTCTAAAGAAATATAGAAAACATGCCCTAATCGGAGCTTTAATTCTATCAGCAATTATTACTCCTCCAGATGTATTTAGTCAATTACTGGTGTCTGTGCCCATATTATTTCTTTACGAAATCAGCATCATTATCTCAAGAGTAATCGAAAAAAAACAAGGGTAAAATAATACTTATTCGTTTCCTTATTTTCGTGAAATATTTATTTAAATTGCAAAGCTAATTCATGAGCAAAAGCCTAACAAATCATTTATTAATTGCTCTCTTAATTGCATTAGGATGTTCAATTTCTGTTAATGCACAAAAGACAAAAGTGTCTGGAAAAATTTATGATGCTGCGACCAATGAACCCTTACCTTTTGTTAACCTCAGCTTTCAAGGCAGCAAGATTGGTATCACTTCGGACATCAACGGGTTCTATTCGTTAGAAACTTATTATGCTACAGATTCTCTATCTGCTTCATTCGTTGGATATAAGCCCAAGTCGTTTCGGGTGAAAAAAGACAAAACTCAAGTAATTAATTTCCCAATGCAACCTGGGCAAGTTCTGCTGCAAGAAGTAGTTATTAAGTATGACAGAAGAAAGGATTTAAATCCCGCCCACGAAATTTTTAAAAATGTAAGCAAGAACAAAAAGGCTAATAATCGTGAAAAGCTAGATGCATATGAATATGAGGTTTACAACAAGGTCGAATTTGATGTAAATAACATTGATGAAAAATATAAAAACAAACGGGCTTTCAAACCCTTTCAGTTTATTTTTGAACACATAGATACTACTGATGAGAAGCCTTATTTGCCGATGTTCATAACGGAAGCAATCGGTGATTTTTACTATCGTAAAAACCCAAAATCTCACCGTGAAGAAATTAAGGCTTCCAGAGTCTCTGGGGTTAAAAACGAGAGCGTACAGCAGTTTCTTGGAGATATGTACCAGAATGTAAACATTTATGATAATTACATCACCGTTTTTGGAAAAAGCTTTATTAGCCCTGTTGCCGATTTCGGATTATTAACCTATCACTATTACCTTACCGACAGTGCTTTCCTTAACAACAAATGGTGCTATAAACTAGATTTTAATCCAAAAAGAAAACATGAATTAACCTTTGTTGGTGAAATGTGGATTAGCGACACTACCTATGCTGTAAAACAAATTACCGCGAAAGTTTCTGAAAATGCTAATATCAATTTCATTAACGATTTTTCTGTTTATCAAGAGTATAATGAAGTTGAAAACGAAGTTTGGATGATGACCAGGGATGAACTAATTGTCGACTTTATTGTATCCAAGAAAGCAGTTGGATTCTATGGCAGAAAAACTTCAACATATCGAGACTTTATCATCAACAAACCTCGTAACGATACTTTCTTTAAAGGCATGGAAGATATAATAGTTTCTAATAGTGCAGGTAAGAAACCTGAAGAATATTGGACTGAAGCTCGTCATGTCAAACTGACTAAACAAGAAGCAGAAATTTATGCGATGATAGACACCCTAACTGAAGTCCCTGCGTTCAAGTCTTATGTCGATATTCTGCAGCTATTGGTAACTGGTTATAAAATCTGGGGGAAACTTGAATTTGGGCCTTACTTTAACACATATAGCTTTAATCAAATTGAAGGTCATAGATTTAGACTTGGTTTGAGAACGAGTAATGCATTTAGCACTCGATTAATGCTAAATGCTTATTTAGCCTATGGCACACAAGATCGCAATTTTAAATATGGAGGCGGGTTTAAATATTTTCTTTCTAAAAACCCTCGACAATCAATAGATGGTTCATATAAATACGATGTAGAACAACTTGGAATAAGTGAAAATGCATGGAGTCAAGACAATATCATATCTTCTGTATTTAGACGAACTCCTTTCGATAAATTGAGTGGTTACGAAGAGTTTAAAGTTTCCTATGAAAGAGAATGGTTCCAAGGTTTCTCTCATAAATTAGGCTTCATGCAAAAGACAATTCGCCCACTTGGAGCGCTGAAGTTTAACTATAACCTCAACGGAGTAAATACTCCAATTGAAAATATTCAAGTTTCAGAGGTTAATATTTTCATGCGATTTGCTTATAAAGAAAAGTTCGTTTCGGGAGAATTTGAACGAATGAGTTTAGGAACAAAGTATCCGACCATTCAATTGCAGTATGCATATGGAATTCCAAATTTTTTAAGCAGTGCTTACGAATACCATAAAGTAAAACTTAACGTTAAAGACAAAATTAGAATAGGAGCGGTTGGAATGCTAGACGCTATGATTGAAGGAGGAAAAATTTGGGGAGCACTTCCTTTTCCATTGCTGCAGCTACATAATGGAAATGAAACTTACGCATACGATATATCAGCATTCAATCTTATGAACTACTATGAATTTGTGAGTGATGAATATGCCACAGTTTCGTTAACTCATCATTTTAATGGCTTTTTCCTTAACAAGATTCCTATAATGAACGAGCTAAAATGGAGAGAGGTTGTTTCGGTTAAAGCAGTTACTGGGAAATTAAACGACAAAAGCTATGATTACATGAACTTTCCTTTAACATTATCAGACCTTGAAAAACCTTATTATGAAGCAGGCATTGGTATTGAAAATATTTTTCAATTATTGCGAATTGACTTTCTCTGGAGAATGGCTTATGTAAATAAAGATTATATTGCGAATTACGAATCTCTTTCCAGCTCCAAAATCGCTAAATGGGGAATTCGAGGTATGTTACAATTTAACTTCTAAATGATTTTACGAGCCGAAAATATTGTCAAAAAGTACAAAAGTAGAACTGTTGTAAAAGGCGTTTCTTTTGAAGTAAAGCAAGGTGAAATCGTTGGGCTTCTTGGGCCAAATGGCGCAGGAAAAACAACTTCATTTTACATGACTGTTGGTTTAATAAAGCCTAATTCTGGTAGCGTATTTTTAGACGATAAAGACATTACCGCTGAGCCGATGTTCAAAAGAGCTCAATTAGGAATCGGATACCTCCCCCAGGAAACCTCAGTTTTCCGAAAACTCAGTGTCGAAGACAACATTATTGCCATTCTGCAAATGACAACGATGAGCAAGGCAGAACAAAAACATAAACTTGAAGAGTTGCTTGAAGAGTTTAACCTGAATGACGTGCGTAAAAACAGAGGAGATTTACTCTCTGGTGGAGAACGTAGAAGAACAGAAATTGCGAGAAGTTTAGCGGTAAACCCCAATTTTATTTTGTTAGATGAGCCATTTGCAGGCGTTGACCCAATTGCGGTTGAAGACATTCAAAGTATTGTTTCGAAACTTAAGGAGAAAAATATCGGCATTTTAATTACGGACCACAACGTCCAAGAAACATTGTCAATAACAGAACGAGCATATTTATTGTTTGAAGGAAACATTTTAAAAGCCGGCACTGCTGAGGAATTGGCTGCTGATGAGCAAGTAAGAAGAGTTTACTTGGGTCAGAATTTTGAATTAAGGAAACAAAAAATAGAATAAATTTATTTAGCCTTAATAATATTTGTTACCCCTGAATACAATAGATAAATTAAAATTACCAACGGGATAGCCAAGAAATCTAAAACCGGCATTCCCTTATAATAGAACACGTAAGGAATAGCAGTATAAACTGCAATTATCATAACTAATATCAAAAACACAAAAATGTTTTTGTTCTCGCTCCATCCAAAACCACTAAATTTGAGCGCTAGCATTCTTAACGGAACAACCAGCATTGCAGAACAAACTACTGCCATTCCAAACAAAAACGCAGTAGATTGTAAAGCAGATACCACAGCAAAATCTAAATCGCTCCAATATTTCATTTTACCTACAGTATCTAGCATCTCTGGACTTAACGGATTGTAAAAATTGAATTCCATGCTAAACAAAACAACAGGCAAAGACCCAATAAAAATAGCAATAGCGGGTGTTGGCATCCCAACAAAAGAATCTGATTGAGATTCATCAATATTAAACTTTGCTAATCGCAGTGCCGAAAAAGTAACAATTAAAAACCCTATACACTGAATAGCAATATGAGTTGTCGGGCGCTGAGAAAATTCAACAAAATATTCCCCAAAACTAATACTCAACAATTGAAAAATAATAACCCCAGGCAAAACTCCAAACGTAACTATGTCGGCCAACGAGTCTAATTGCCCCCCAATGAGTGATTTCGCGTTTAGCAATCGCGCAACAAAGCCATCCAAAAAGTCAAAAATAGCTGCAATTCCAATTAAATATCCCGCCCATTCGAGCTGTTGATTAAACGCGAATACAATTCCAAAGCACCCGCAAACCAAGTTACATAGCGTTAAAGTATTTGGAATAGCTTTAATCATGCGAACAAATATACCCTTGATAACGTATAATTTGGGATGTATCAAGCAATATTTATTCAATAGTTATGTTTTGTCTTCTTGAATGAATTTATAATTTTATGCTATATGTTTTTTCAAAAATTTAGTTTACTTATAGTAATTAGTTTTTTATCTGTAAATCAGATAGTTGGGCAAAGTGCCCCTGATACCAAAGCAAGGAAATACAGTAATGAGTTTCTAGCCATTGGAATTGGCGCTAGGGCTTTGGGCATGTCTAATGCTACTATTACTTCTGTCAACGATGTAACCGCAGGTTATTGGAATCCCGCTGGATTGCTAGATATTAAAAGTAATTT
>JABHTA010000197.1 GCA_018669945.1 Flavobacteriales bacterium | reverse complement strand
ATATTGATTATGAAACGGTTATATACACTCCCAATTCGTTTTCGCCAAATGCTGACGGGCTCAATGATATTTTCTTGCCGAAAGGAGAAGGCATAAACCCCGACCGCTATTTACTTACAATATACAATCGTTGGGGAAACGTAATCTTTAGCTCTTCAGATGTTTCTGAAGGTTGGGATGGTAATTTGAGTAATGGAACCCATTCAGAAAACGGCGGGTATGTTTATAAAATTGATTATCTACGCTTTGGAGAATTGGAACAAAGTCAAGTTACAGGGCCGCTAACTTTGATTAGATAATTTTTTTTTCGACTTTCGAGGCAACCTTTTCATTTTTAATCGTCTTATTAAATATAAGGTAAACCATGGGTTCAGATTCTCTCGACTTACAAGCTCTCGTTAATGGCTGCAAAAAGGGTGACAGACTCTCGCAACGTAAGGTTTATGAACAACTATATAATCAAATGTTAGGTGTTAGTTTAAGATATATGGGCAATATGGATGATGCAAAAGATATTTTGCATGAAGGCTTCATAAAAGTATTCACTAACATTGATAAATACACTGAAGAGGGCTCATTTATAGGTTGGGTTCGAAGAATAATCTCGAACGTTGCAATTGATGAAATTCGAAGGTCGAAAAAATCTAAAGTTAAAACTGATTCAGAGCTAATAGATTCTCAAAATTTTGAAATAGACGAAGAATTTAACTGGTTCGAAGAAAACAATCTGAGCCCTGATAGAATTCAGCATGAAATTGAAAATCTTTCTCCTGGATATAGGACTGTATTTAATATGTATGTTATAGAAGGATATTCACATCAAGAAATTGCCGATTACCTTAAGATCAGCATTGGCGCATCAAAGTCTAACCTATCTAAAGCGAAAGCAAGATTAAAAGAGCGTCTAACAAATTTAATAGCAAAAGTAAACTCTTAATTTATGACCGATTTAGAGCATAAAATAAAGGATGCATTAGAGAATTATCAAGTTCCTAATGTTACTCCAGATTGGGATGTTTTCGAGAAAAAGCTCGATGCTTCGAAAAAGAAAAAAAGTGGGGCTGGTTTTATTGCTGCTGCTCTTATAGGGTTGTTAGCAGGATTAGCATTTGTATACAATACGGACACTCAAAATACTACTTCAGTAATAAATAGTAATATAACTAAAGAATCAAATTCGGCAACTATTGTTATGGAGAACAATTCTAATGCTGATGCTAGACAAATTCACCCAAAAAAGAAACAAAATATTTCTACTGATTTAACGGATAAACAAACTGAACTTGAATTAAATGCTGATAGAAATGAGAAAAGAGGAATCCTCCAAAATCCTTCAGCAAGATTAATGTTGATAGATGGTGAAGATTATCCAATATCTTCTAACGAAAAAAGCGAAATTCAAAAAGAGAAAGATGAACTTCCAGCCTTCAATTTAAATAAACCAACAGAAGTAATAATTTCTAAAAAAGTTTCCTGTATTAATGAAGAGGTTCAATTCTCTACTAACGATCGATGCAACTGTAGCTATAAATGGGATTTTGGTGACGGAACTATAGGCTATAACAAAATACCTAGTCATATTTATGAATACGAAGGCACATATAAAGTTGCAGTAACGATTACATCAAAAACCACTAGAAAAAGTCATTTTGCTTATCGAGCAGATGTAAAAATATCTGATAACCCAATTGCAGATTTCGATTATACTGAGCCAAACTGGAGTCAATGTGAAACAAATCATGAATTCGTTTCCTCTAGCGTTGGATCCCATAAGCAGAAATGGTTTATCAATGGCGTTCAACACTCGGAAACAGCTACCCTTTCTTATGCGTTCGTTAGTAAAGGAAATAGTAAAATAACTCTCGTCACAGAAAATATTTATGGATGTACCAACACACATACTGAAGATCTATATATTAAACATGAATATAACCTAGCTGCTTTGAAAACATTTTCACCTAACGGAGACGGTATCAACGACATGTGGTTGCCGGAGCACCTAAATTGCTTGAATGGTGAATTCTCTTTGATTATTGCAGACATTAACGGAACGGTAGTTTTCCAAACCACATCAACCGACAAGAAATGGGACGGGTCTATTATGGGCTCTTCTGAATTCGCCAACAAAGGAGGAACTTATGCATGGACTGCCACTTATGTTGACAATAACGGGGAGAATCGAATTGCCAAAGGTGCAATTACGTTACCTACCAGATAATTTGTTTTTAATAAAATTCGAATAATATTTCGTCTATTATTTATCTGTTTCTGAAGTCATTAAAACAGTTATTTTCTATGCTATTTGATTATTACTTTTTATAGGAAAAAGATAAGAAAAGATGCAATTAGATGCAAATAATTTAGCCTCACTAGAAAAAATTAGTGCTAGGATTAAACCCTTATTGAAATCAATGCTATAAATCCCTGAAAAACAATGTATTATATATAAGAATTAAATTAAATAAGTTATGATAATTCGTCTATTAAAAGTTGGTTTACATCGATTATTTATATAGTTTTGACGATGTTTTGCTAAAAACAAGTAAAGCTATTGAAGATGAATATTATAACATTAGGAACTTGATTTTATTTTACTAGACACTTTAAATGAAAATAATCAGAACCGCATCAATTAGAGTTATTATTGCCAGAATATCGTGCTTGATTCTTCTCTTTTTGGGGAGTAAATGTTATGGACAATATATTGAATTAAATCCAACAGAACTCCTTGAAAAAAAGACTGAATTAAAAGCCCAAGGAAGCACCGCTGATTACCCTGCGCTGTATAAAAGATATCATGCTTATTTAAGCGAAGTAACGCCCGATGCTTTTCCAAATGACAAGATTATTGAATTACAAAAAATAATAGCTGAGCATCCGTTGGTTGAAGCAGTACAAGTAGATGCTTTGAATACGAAAGTAATACTCACTACACAAGGGAACGTAAGTTTTGATGAAGTCAAATCAGTAATTTGGGATCTTGGAATGGTGGTGCATCATCATGAAACAAAATACGCCATCAAATCAACTAACTAAAGCTCATCCTGGTACTCATGAAATGTAAAAATTTACTGCAAAGAATATTCGTTTTCATAGTTGTTCTATCATGTGCTAGCTATTCACATGGAATGGGTGTACTTACATCTGATGATCCTTGCGGAGCTCAAAATCTGGCAGTTAACGCTGCTTGCAGCTACACATATATGGATGGCAACGCAATGACAGCATCAGGGGTAGCAGATCCTGGTGGCGGTTGTGGAATGGGTTTTGCAAATTGGGATCCAGACGCCTGGTTCCAGATTACTGTTCCCCCGTCAGGCTCAGTAATTGTTACAGCAAGCGATGGACAGGGAAGTACAATTACAGACGGGATTATGATGATATACTCCGGAACCTGCACTGCTCTTACTCTAATAGATTGCAATGATGATGCTAACGGCGGCTTCATGCCTGAAATTTCGTTAACTGGCCAAACACCTGGAGATATACTTTGGGTTCGATTTTGGGATTTACAGGAATTAGAAGGAACATTCGAAATTTGCGCGAGTGAACCTCCTT
>JABHTA010000211.1 GCA_018669945.1 Flavobacteriales bacterium | reverse complement strand
CTAACAAAAGCATTTAAACAAGCAGAATACATTAAAAGCACAGATGAAATTCAAGTTAACTTTTTAGGAGTTGAAGGCGAAAGCAAAGTAAATGAACCCCTAAAAAAAGGTGAAGCTATAAGCGCAACATCTAAGTTTTCAATTGTAAAATATAATTTTTATACAGATGATTGGCCTATTAACGAAACAAAATATTTTGATGATATTTTAATTACCAGAGTAGGAGGTGCAAACTCAGAAATTGGCGTAACTAATATAACCTACGATACACAGAAAAAATTACTTTCAGATTTAAAGTATAGAATGAAAAATGAGGGAATGTCGAAAGATAGGCACGATAAATATGCTGAACGCTATAAACGAAAAGCCTCTGGTGGTATGCTGCATGTTTTTCTAACCCGAAATGATTTCGATAGTGCTAATATGGATTATTACGAAGTTCATATTTATAATAAAAAAGGATATGAAATATTTCATCAGGTTTACTCTAATCAAATTCCAAAAACTTATGCTGAAGAACCCGATTATATGTGGAAAAATGAAGGTAAAATGATGATTATGCCAGATTTGTATTTACCTGTAACAATTGAGGTCATTGATATGAGCGGAGAAGAAAATGTTAATCATCAGTTTAGAATAGAAAAGAAGCTTAAAAAATAGGCTATATTTATATTTTTGCGGGAAGGTTAAAAATCTTATACGCAGCTGTCGTAAAGCCATCAGATAAAAGATATATAATGGTAACTTTTTCTCTTACGCCTCATTTTGATTAAATTTCCTAATAATAAAGTGTAAGGTATGTTGTAGTATATATCTAAATTCTTTCTAGAACAGTCGCATATCCTTGTCCAACACCAACACACATTGTAACAAGTGCATACTGCTTATTTTGCTTTTGTAATTCAATAGCCGCTGTTTGCAATAATCTAGCACCAGACATGCCTAATGGGTGACCTATTGCTATTGCTCCGCCATTAGGATTTATTCTAGAGTCATTATCTTCTAGTCCCCACTCTCTAATACAGGCTATACTTTGGGCAGCGAATGCCTCATTTAGCTCAATAATATCAATTTCATCCATTGTTATTCCAGCTCGTTTTAAGGCCTTACGTGAAGCCTCTACTGGTCCAATACCCATAATTCGAGGTTCTACACCGGCAACTGCTCCAGATACAATTCTCGCCATAGGTTTTAGATTGTTCTTTTCAGCATATTCTCCCGATGCAATTAATAGTGCCGCAGCGCCATCATTAAGTCCAGAAGCGTTACCAGCTGTAACTGACCCATTTTCTTTTCTGAAAGCTGTTCGCAATTTACCTAAGCCTTCTAGGCTCGAATTCGGTTTAATAAATTCATCACTGTTAAAGATAATTGGGTCTTTTTTTCGTTGAGGTATCACTACATCAACAATCTCTTCTGCTAGCCTTCCACTTGCCTGGGCCTTAGTAGCTTTTATTTGAGAATTATATGCAAATGTATCTTGATCTTCTCTGCTAATGTTGTACTTGTCAACTAAATTTTCTGCTGTTTGTCCCATACCTTCAGTGCCATATAACTCCATCATTTTTGGGTTAATAAATCTCCATCCAAAGCTAGAGTCAAACATTTTTGCGTCTCTACCAAAAGGAGTTGAAGCTTTTGAAATGACCCAGGGGGCGCGAGTCATACTTTCTATACCTCCAGCGATATATATATCTCCATCTCCGTTCTTAATAGCTCTCATGGAATTGATAGCTGCAGCCATACCCGATGAACAAAGCCTGTTTACTGTTTCTCCAGGAACAGAGTTTGGCAATCCCGCTAAAAGCAAAGACATACGAGAAATATTTCTATTGTCTTCGCCTGCTTGATTGGCGCACCCCATAATAACATCCTCAATGTCTTTTGGATTTACATTTGCATTTCTTTGCATCAGTTCTTTGATAACAATTGCGCCTAAATCATCAGCTCTAACCAGAGCCAAAGAGCCCCCAAAATTTCCAACAGCGGTTCTTATTCCATCAATGATATATGCTTCTTTACTCATGTTTCTTGAATTTATAAGCGAATGTAAGAAAATAATAACGTTAGATTTGCACCTCAAAATTAGAACAATGGTAAACTACATAACAGATAGGATTTCCTACTCAGAAAACGATGGTATTTTAACGGTGGTTATTTCGGGTAAAGTTGAGAAATGGCAGGAATCTCTACTTACTGTTTGGCTAGTTGCTTGGACATTTTGTGGAGTTTATGTTTTCACTCAACTAATTGGAGGAGACTACGCAAGAGAAGATAGGTTGATAATGTTTGTTTACGAGGTCTTTTGGACTTATTTCGAGTGGAAATTGGTATATGCTTTTTTTTGGAGAAAATGGGGTTATGAAATAATTAAGGTATCTAGGGAAAGCGTTCGAATAAAAAATAATATTAAAAACTATGGGAAAGTCAAAAACTACTTTGTAGAAAATATTGAAGAATTTCAATGTATTAATGTACCTACCAAATCTTTTGCAAAAGTAATGGGAAACTCTTTTTGGAATATAACAGAAAAGACCATTAGCTTTTCCTATTTCGGTAAACTAATCGTCTTTGGAATTCAGTTAAATAATAAGGAATCTAAGAAGATTGTAAAGATAATTATAGAGTATCTTAGAAAGACGGCATAGACCTTCTTCTTTTAATTTTCTTTCCTCTTCCGTATTTATTCTTCTTAACTAATTTATAGTTAAGCTGAAGTTGAGCAAACATGTATCCGTCTCTATCACTAGGGTCGCCACGTTGAGCTCCAGGATATGAAAAAGTATCTGGATTTATCGATGGATTTGCTGCTTCAGCAGAAGCCTGACCATAGGCCGAAATTAAGTCATTTTCATTATAGTAAGTTCCACTAACATCATCTAAATAATCAGTAGTAGTAAATCTATATCCTCCTTGAAGAGATAATCTCCATTTTGTATTAATAGAATACCTAAATCCTAACCCACCAGGAACGGCAAGATTTACAGAAGAGTAATTTTTTGGCCCATCTGCTAGTCCCTGGCCTTCTGTGTGTAACGGCTTGAGTCTTGTGCCGCTCATTGTTCTTGGGTCAAAGTAAAACGCACCAAGCCCAGCGAATAAATACATACTAACCGAATAAGATTTTTTGCTTCTAGTTCCTTTTATTTTATATCGACTTCCCGAAACTTCGCGAATAAGGTGGTACTCACCAACTAACGATAGTTCTACAATTGGTGATTTAAAATTTAAATTCCTATCTTTCCTGTATATGTCATTGGTTAATTTATCGTCACCACTGACTTGAGCATAAAAAATACTAGTCCTAATAGCTATATTTTTCTTTATGAAATAACGATATGCCAGACTAAATGAATGTTTAGTAAGTGTTGGCTCAAGATCATAAATAAAGTCAGATCCAGCGCGATCTCTCCCTCCAAGCTCTGTAAGGCTGTTACTAGCACCACCACCAAAACTAATCTCATGACGATATTGTCTCCAATAATTAGAGCCTCTAAAAAGTTGGGCATCAGCGGTGATAGGTATTATCAACACCGATATTAAAAATAATATTTTGAAGCTTGAAAATTTCATTTAATTAAAAATATACGTAACAAATATACTAAATGTTAACTTTCCATTAGAAGCCTATTTTTCCATTTGTTAAAAAATAGATGTTTACAAACATTCCTTTATTTCGAAAGCTACTGTCTTCACGCGTGATGTTGGTTGATTTTTAATTGTCTCGTTTAGAGTTGTTTTTGCAGCTTCAGGTGTTTCGAAAACTTGTTTTAAATTTTTAACAAACCCACATGGAACATCATTTTTTATACAATTTTCAATAAAAAATTGAGAATCAATTTTCCGTAATGAAATTATAATTTCTACAAGTAATTTTTCTCGATTAAGTACTCTTTTTTCATTTGTTGAAAAATCGTCTTTTTTAGATAAATCAATACGCCCAATTATTTTACATAGTTCGACAAATTGTTTGTTAGTTCCAATAGCCAAGACTAGTTTTTGATTGTCCTTTGTTGTTACTATTTCACCGTATGGGGAGATATTTGGATGCGTTGACCCAAGCCTAGTGGGAATGTGATTGGCCATTAACCAATTTGTTGCTTGGTTAGCTAAAGATGCAATTGCTGAGTTGTAAAGTGATGAACAAATATAGCTTCCTCTTCCTGTTTTTGAGCGCTGTAAAAGGCCAACAAGTATTCCTTCTTTTAACTGATGAGCAGCAAGTACATCAATTAATGCTACTGGCATTTTTGTAGGCGGTCCATTAGGCTGTCCATTCATGGACATAAATCCGGTTTCTGCTTGCAAGACAACATCAAATGCAGTTCTTGAAGACTCTTCTCCAAATCCGCTAATATGCGCGTAGATAATTTGGGGATTAATAACGCTTATAGTTGAATAATCCATCCTCAGTTCCTCTGCTTTTCCTGGTTTATAGTTGCTAATCACTATATCAGCTTTAGCGATTAAATCATGAACTATTTTTTGGTCATTTTTCTTTTTGAGGTTAAGAAGCTGCACTTTTTTGTTCCAATTTACACTGCAATAGTATGCCGATATATTAGAATTTTTATCTTCAGAGGGAAGTTTCCACTTTCGAGTCATATCGCCATCAGTAGTGCTATTCTCTATTTTTATTACGTTTGCACCAAGCTCAGCGAAGAACATTCCAGCAGCAGGACCGGCAAGTACATTGGCGAGTTCAATGACGGTAAGGCCTTCAAAACATTTTGACAAATTCATTAGCGGGCGGTAAACGTTTTAAGTCCTTGTAATGCAGTTTCGAAACTTGGACCAATTACTTCATCTTGCCATGGCCCAAAAACATTGAATGGAAATGAAATTTTAAATGTTCTTTTTAGGGTTACAATTGTACCTTCTTGTGATTCTTCGAAGAACCATTTTTCTGATGAAAAAGCAGAATTACCGTTATAAATTTCTGTTGTAACACTTTTATTTGTTAATGATTCACGAATTTTAACTTTTCCAGAAATACCATTATTTTTCGACCATTCAAACTCGGCATTTGGTCCCGAAGAAATATTAGAATATTGGATATTGATATTTGCGTCAGCTGATAGCCAGTACATCCATTGCTGCCAATTCTTCAAGTTGTTAACTTGTTCGAATAGTATTGATGAATTAGCGTCAATTAATAGAGATCGTTGAACTGTAATTTTGGTAGGCATTATTGCAGCAGCAATAAGAAATAGGGAACAAAATGAAATAAAGACAATTCCAATTTTGTAAGCTCTAAGCATTAGTTCCAAAAGGGGTGAAGCTCATCTTCTACAGTGTTGGTCAGCTGCGCCACTTCTTTAGAATCGATTGTTAAAATATATAGCTCGTAGTTGCCTGATATATTAGATGAATAAACAATTTGCGTTCCATCAGGTGAAGCTGAGAACCCTGAAATGTCTGATTCGATCGGAACAAGATTCTGTTTATTTTCTCCGTCAATATCAATCATGTCAATACTTTCATTACCAATATATAGCAGTTTACTGCCATCCTTGAAGTATTGAGGGCGAAGGCCAAATTGATCAATCCAAATCAAGTCACTTTCAAACCCTTCAAGAGAACTAATTCCCATTTTGGTTCCGCCAAGAGGTTGTTCTGTATAAGTAAATACGACCTTCGCTTCTACAGGAGAAAAGGAAAGGTTGTATGAAGAAAATCCATTCCCTTCAAATGCTTTAGTAAGACTTCTCTTTATCTTTGTATCGTATTGAGAATCAATGTAATGTTTGTCTCCAAACTCTTGATCTTGAAATGTAATAAAATTACTTTTGTCACTCCAACTTAAATAGGTTGGAGTGAAAGATTTTGTAGAAAAAATACTATTGTTTGTTATTTCAATTTCGTCAGTTCCGTCAATAGCAGATTGAAACAATCTATCACCACTAGCGAAGGCAATTCTTTTTGCATCATGAGAAACTGATGGATAGTCTTCATTTCTATACGGGGTATTCGTAATGTTTATCTTTTCGCTTCCATCAGGATTTATCTCATAAACGTCCCTTTGGTTGTTAGAGGATACGGAATAGAATATTTTATTGAGTGAAATATCTGGGTCGTAAACCTTATTGCTGTCGTCAATTGCTTTTAAATTCTTCTTAACGCACGATTCAATTCCAAAGGAAAGAACAAGTAATAATATGCAAATGTGCTTAACTTTCATTTGTTAGGAAAATTAAGCTTCATTCCAAATTTATAAAGCAAACGTACTTGTCCAAATATCATATTTCCAAAAAAATTATCTCTACTAGTTACGTTTTTTATTCCTGGTCTTATGCCAGACTCCAACTGAACTGCGAATGAAGTATGATCTGCCAATGGTATTGCAGCTTCAGCTCCAATACGAAAACCCCAAGGTCTTTTAATTAGAATAGATTCTACACTGTGATCTGAAGATTCACCTGTATCAAAGTTTCTAATACTCATTTCTTCAATTGAAATAAAGGGTGAGTACATAAAGTCGGCATAGAGGTTATACATTCGAGAACGCATAATAGTTGTATCGGTACTTTGAGCGTATACTATGTGATATATTTTTCTTAGATCTAAACCCAAATAAAAGGAATGACTCCTGAAGTTTGTGTGGTAAATAGGTGTATTGTTCCCGTCATATAGGCTACCATTTTCTTTTTGTTCTGTTAGCTCTAAATAAGAGTCATTATTTAAATCGTTACTGTATTTATTGTTAATAATAGATTGATAAAGAAAGTAACCACCCCTAGCTCCGAGAGACTGGCGAACATTCCCTTTTATTTCTGCCGCCATTAAGGTGTCCTTTTTGTTTGCGAGTTTAGCGTTAAACTTAATTTTTACTGGACTAAGTTTGGTTGTGTCTAAAAAGAAATATCCACCACCTAAGTCTATTTGTGTATTGATATAAAATTTGTTGGTCGTTTTTAGGTTTTCGTTTTCAACAAGTTTGTCATATTGAGAGTCGAATCTACTGACTAACGGGAAATCCACTTTTATTTCAGCGAATGCTTTATTGGTAAAATATATTCCACCCTGAATTGGGATAAGAAAATCAAGGCTATTAAGCGGCCTTGTGCCTAATTGTAGACCTGTTGAAAAAAACAGATTTGGCAAAAGTGTGTGGTCATTTATTTTTATTGTGACTGGATAAACAGTTCCATCGTGCAACGTAAACGTGTAAGTAGAGTCACTTTGAGACCAGAGAAGGCTAGAAACTCCAACAAATAAAACTAGTAATAAGATGGCTTTACGCATTATATAGTGTAAAAATAATGGAAAGATTAAGCCTAGACAAATATATCCTCAGAATTTGAGGAGAGATGAATCAAATTAAACGGCATCGTAGTTCACAATCACTTCATCCGAAGTTGGGTGCGATTGACAAGTGAGGATGAAACCATCAGCTATTTCTTTTTCTGATAGAGCAAAGTTACTATCCATACTTACAGTTCCAGAATCTAATTTTGCCATGCAGGTTGTACAGATGCCTCCTTGACAAGAAAATGGCACATCTAATCCTGCAGTTAGTCCTGCTTCTAAAATAACATCTCCATTTTGATCTAAATCAACTGTGGTTTCTGTTCCGTCTAACTTAATTGTAACTTTTGCCATCTTCTAATTTATTTATACTTCGTCAAAATCAATAACTAATTTTTTACTTTTCGGAATAGACTGACAAGTCAGAATAAACCCTTTTTCAACTTCGTGAGTTTCTAAAGAATAATTTAATTTCATTTCTACTTCACCCTCAAGAAGTTTTGCCCTGCATGTGCAACAAACACCTCCTTTGCAAGCGAAAGGTAGGTCTCCACCTTTATCGTTTGCAACATCAAGTATATTTTTAGTTTCGCCTAAAGGCATCTCAAATTCTAATTCATCACCGTCAATGATAACAGTTATCTTACTTGTATTTAAATTGGGTATAGTATCTTTATTTACCTTTTCTGTAACATTTTTTACTGCATTTGGAGATGTAAATAGTTCAAAGTGAATATTTTCTTCTTTCATTCCATTTGCTTTCAACCAGTCCGATACTGACGTAATCATTTGTGCTGGTCCGCATAAGTATGTTTGGTTTAGTGATGAAATATCAATAACTGTTTTAGATAATAGTTCAAATTTAGCAACATCTATTCTTCCCGAATTTAACTCAGAACCTAAACTTTCTCTGCTAAGTATATGAATTACATTGAAGCGAGCCATATAGGTGTTTTTTAAGCCTTCTATTTGCTCTTTAAATATAATTGAATCGAAAGTCTTATTGCCATATATTAATGTAATTGTACTGTCTGGTTCGCCTTCTAATACTCCTTTTGCAATAGATAAAATCGGTGTAATTCCACTTCCGGCAGCTACTAGCAAATAATTTGTTATTTTTTCAGGAGAAATATTAATAGTAAATCGGCCATTTGGCTTCATTACAGTTAGAATATCCCCAACTTCCAAAACTTTGTTTGAGTAAGTAGAAAATAACCCATTTTCAACCTGTTTTACTGCAACCCTCAAATCATTTTCAGAAGGACTTGTACAAATAGAATAAGATCTTCGAACGTCTTGACCATCTATTTTGGCACGTAAAGTTAGGTATTGACCTGGGATAAATTTGTAATCTTCTATCAGCTCTTTAGGCACATCAAATGAGATTGAGACGGTATCTTCAGTCTCTCTTGTAATCTCTCTAATCGCTAAATCATTCTGCCTTGCCATACCTGTGTCAAATGAGCGACAAATTTAATATAAAAATCATCTGATAAAAATGAGAAATATCATCAAATAAAAAGCAACAATATGCTACATTTGTAATACGTCACAAAATTTGTACTATGACTAAAAAGGAAGACGAGTTTCAGGCAAAGATTGATAGGGATATTAAAATTGAGCCTAAAGATTGGATGCCTGATGCATACAGGAAAACATTAGTGCGACAAATTTCTCAACACGCACACTCAGAAATTGTAGGTATGTTACCAGAAGGTAACTGGATTACTAGAGCACCATCCTTAAGAAGAAAAGTGGCTTTGTTAGCTAAAGTTCAAGACGAAGCAGGTCATGGCTTGTATTTATATAGTGCTGTGGAAACATTAGGAACCGACAGAGAGCAAACAATTGATGATATGCACTCAGGTAAGGCTAAATACTCTAGTATATTTAACTACCCGACTCTTTCATGGGCAGATATGGGGGCTGTAGGGTGGTTAGTAGATGGAGCAGCTATTGTGAATCAAGTAGCATTGCAAAGAACTTCTTATGGACCATATTCTCGCGCAATGGTTAAGATTTGTAAAGAAGAAAGTTTTCATCAACGTCAGGGGTATGAATTGTTGATTCACATGTGTAACGGTACAAAAGAGCAAAAAGAGATGGCGCAAGATGCATTAAATAGGTTTTGGTGGCCATCGTTAATGATGTTTGGACCAAGTGATAAGGATTCACCTAATACTGTGCAATCCATGGCTTGGAAGGTTAAACGTTATACTAATGATGATTTACGACAGCAGTTTATTGACATGACAGTCCCGCAAGCTAACTTTTTAGGACTTACCATTCCTGATCCTGATTTAAAATTGAATAAAGAAACTGGTCATTATGAATTTGGAGAAATAGATTGGGATGAGTTTTTTAATGTAGTAAATGGAAATGGACCCTGTAATAAAGAAAGAGTTTCGGCTCGCGCTAATTCTAAGAAGAACGGTTTGTGGGTAATAGAGGCGGCAAATGCATACGCAGAAAAACAACGAATTAAAAAGAAAGTAGCATAATGACTAATGGAAATTGGCCTCTTTGGGAGGTTTTTATAAGAAGTAGGCAAGGTTTAAATCATAAACACGTGGGAAGTCTTCGTGCATCTGATGAAGAAATGGCTATTGAAAATGCTCGTGATGTTTACACTAGAAGAAGCGAAGGTATAAGTATATGGGTGGTTCTATCATCAAACGTACATGCATCAAACCCTACAGAAAAAGGGCCGATGTTTGATCCTGCAGAAGACAAAGTTTATCGCCACCCAACATTTTATGATATTCCTGATGAAATTGGTCACATGTAATTCTAAATATGATGACTGAGCAAGAGGCGTTATTCGATTACTGTTTAAGAATAGGAGATTCTAGTTTAATTATTGGTCACAGACTTTCGGAATGGTGTGGTCATGGCCCAATTTTAGAAGAAGACATAGCTATAATAAATGTGTCTTTAGATTTAGTTGGTCAGGCTAGATCAGTCCTAGATTATGCCGGAAAGGTAGAAGGAAAAGGTAGAAGCGAAGATGATTTAGCTTACTTGCGTGATGTTACTTTTTATAGGAACCACTTATTGTGTGAGCAACCTAACGGAGATTATGGAAAGACAATTGTGCGTCAATTTTTGTTCGATTCGTTTCATTATTTCTTTTTGAATGAGCTCGTCAATTCCAAAGATCAATTTTTTTCTGGATATGCGGAAAAATCGTTAAAAGAAGTTACATATCATATGCAGCATAGCACTAAATGGATGTTGAGAATGGGCGATGGTACAGAGGAAAGTCATGGTCGAGTGCAAGAACCTTTAAATGATTTATGGCGTTTTACAGGGGAGTTTTTTGCGGTTAATGAGGTTGATGAAATACTCACGAGTAAAGGTATTGCAGTTGATTTGAATAAAATAAAGCCTAAATGGGAACAATATGTTAGATCAATTGTTCAAGAAGCAACGTTAATTCTGCCGACTAATAATTGGGAACAACTTGGGGGTAAGGAGGGAAGGCATACTGAGCATTTAGGATTTATACTAGCAGAAATGCAATTTCTTCCTAGAGCCTATCCTGATGCAACTTGGTAATTAATGAACGATTTTCAGATTAGAGATTTATTAGAAGAAGTTAAAGATCCTGAAGTTCCTGTTCTTAGTATTTTAGATTTGGGAGTGGTTAGAAGTTTTTCAGTTAAAGGAAATGCTGTTGATATTGTTCTCACACCAACCTATTCTGGTTGCCCTGCCATGCAAGTTATTGAAGATGATATTGTTTCAATTCTTAATAAAAATGGGGTAGAGGAAGTAAATATTGAAATGGTTTTGGCTCCTGCATGGACTACAGACTGGATTACTGAAAAAGGAAAACAACAATTAAAGGAATTTGGAATTGCTCCGCCAGAGAAATCATCAGTAGATAAGAGCTCAATAACTGGCGATGCTAAATTTATCGGTTGCCCTCAATGTAACTCAGAAAACACAGAAATGATAAGTCAGTTCGGTTCAACTGCATGCAAAGCATTATATAAGTGTAAAGACTGTCTAGAGCCTTTCGATTACTTTAAGTGCCTGTAAAACAAAATGGTATACTTTTGAATACCTTTTTTAAAGTTTAATAGTCTAATAAGCTATAAAACGACTTCCTCAACCTCGGCTGAAATTTTCAAAAGTGTTTGTGCCGGAGTTGTATTAGCAGTTACTGTAACCGTCTTGGTTTGACTTCCTTTTTGCTTTCCAGGTTTGTATACTACCTTAATTTCGCTAGACTCCCCAGGAGCAATTGGCTCTGTAGGATATTGAGGAACAGTACATCCGCAAGAACCTTTAGCATTCGAAATTATTAATGGTTCAGTGCCTGTATTGGTAAATTTAAAAACATGCTCGTTTTCAGTATCTTGTTTTATATTTCCAAAATTATGAACCTCTTCAGAATAAGCTATTGTTGTAGTCGGTCCAGCAGGTACTTGAACAGGATTTGCAATTGGTGCTGGTGTGGGCGCTATCTGTGGCGCTATCTTGTTTGACTGATCCACTGGTGCTGAAGCAGTTGGAGATTTGGTAACGCTAACTCCATCACCCATAAAAAAAGTGTTAATAATTAAAGTTGCTGCTATTACACCCAGCAAACCGATTTTTAAATTTTCTTTTAATTCCATTATAAATTTGTTTTTTTAGAAATTCAAATGTATAAAAAATCTCTATTTGTATGAGAGTTTATATTTTTCAAAACTCCCATCATTTATTACTTCAATCGCCTTTAAGAAGTCTGGATTTATTTGGTTGTATATTTGAAAATACGCACTCGTTCCCCAAATATTTCTTGCAAATTGTGATTTTATCAAGTTTAAGATTGGCTTTTCCGAGATCTTAAAATCATCATCGTTGTATTTAACCTTCTTCTTTTCTCCATAAGCAACAAATTCTTCCAATAATTTTTCGTCAACCTCAAATCTTTTCTGAAATTCATCTATAGTTTTATATTTTTCTGTTAATGCATCTCTATGGGAGTCCATATAATCCAGAGTGAATTGATATAGCACTCCTTTGCGAAGGAGGTTCGTGTAGTAATCTGAAGTCATGGAAGTATCAATTGGTACAAATACATCTGGCATAATTCCACCACCACCATATACTGTTCTTCCATTAGGTGTGGTGAACTTCAATGAATCAGGAAAATCAATGCTATCTGCGTGAAAAAACTCACCACTTTCTAACCTCGTAGAATAATCATCTTTGTAATCATCATACGGTTTTTGAATGCATCTCCCAGACGGTGAGTAGTATCTTTGAATGGTAACTCTAACCTGAGCACCATCAGGTAAGTTATATGGTTTTTGAACTAACCCTTTACCAAAAGATCTTCTTCCTACAATTATACCGCGATCATTATCTTGAACCGCACCAGATACAATTTCACTTGCAGAAGCAGAACCTCTATTAATTAATACAACCAATTTCCCTTTTTCAACTCGACCAGTTGCTGTTGCAAACTTTTCATCTTTAGGGAAATTACGACCTTCTGTGTATACAATTAACTTTTTTGATTCTAAAAACTCATCGGCTAATTTAATAGCTGTACTTAAGTAACCACCACCATTACCACGAAGATCTAGTATAAGATGTTGCATTCCTTGACCATAAAGGGTGTCTAGCCCTTGGTTAAATTCGGTCATGGTAGTTCTGCCAAATCTATTTATTTTGATATATCCGATATCTTTAGTTGCCATATAAGCAGCGTCTAGGCTATAAATTGGAATTTTGTCTCGAATTATTACATATTCGATTAACTTTTCTTCTCCTCTTCTTTTGATACCAACTACAACTTCAGTTCCCTTTTTTCCTCTCAGTCTGTCTCCAACTCCTTTGTTTTTAATGCCAATCCCAGCAACATTTTCACCATCAACTGTGCAAATTCTATCTCCCGACATTATTCCTAATTTTTCTGAAGGGCCACCAGAGATTGGGGATACAACCATAATGGTATCTTTAAATATGTTGAACTGAATACCAATTCCTTCAAAATTACCAACTAACCCTTCATTAGTTTTCTTTACATCTTCGGCAGCGATATAGGCACTATGAGGATCTAAATCTTTCAACATGCCAATTATTGCACTTTGCACTAAGTCGTCAGCATCAACTGAATCAACATAAACTCTATCTATCACATTAAGAAGGTGTTCGAAATTCTTAACTGATTCACTTATCTCTTGACCAATTACGGAAGTTGAAACAAGGGTAATTATTACAACTAGTGTTTTTCTCATTTTAAATTAATTGAAGTGGCTAAAATACGGTATTAATCAAATTCTTTGCCAACAAATGTATATTAGAAATTAAAATTAGATAAATAGTGATTGCAGCATGTTTATCGGAAGTATTTAATCAAAGGTAAATGGTAAGTTGTGATAATTTTAGTTTGTAATTGAACGGCATAAGAATATAAAAAATGGTAGTAAAATCGAATTTAGAAGCAAAAACTAGAGAATATAAAAGTAGTTTTTCTTGAGTTAAGACTTATACATTAGCTTTGTATGTTAATGAAACAATCTCAAGCGCTTGAAATCTTAAAGTCTGGTCAAAATGTATTTTTGACAGGCTCTGCGGGTACAGGTAAAACTCATGTGCTTAACGAATATATAGCCTATTTAAAAGTGCGAAAAGTACCTGTTGCGGTAACTGCGTCTACAGGAATTGCGGCAACACACATGAACGGAATGACGATTCATTCTTGGAGCGGTATTGGAATTAAAAGCGTAATTACGAGTTCGAATTTATCTTCGATGAAATCGAAGAAATACCTAAAACAACACCTCGAAAAAGCTCAGGTTTTAATCATCGATGAAATTTCGATGTTGCATCTTGGGCAATTGAATTCTGTGAATACTGTTCTTAAATATTTTAAGAATAGCGAAAGTGCTTTTGGAGGAATCCAAGTAGTTTTTTCTGGTGATTTCTTTCAGTTGCCACCAATCGGCACTGAACCTATCGGCCAACGGTTCGCTTTTATGTCGCCAAGTTGGGTTGAGGCAAATTTGGCAGTTTGTTATCTCACTGATCAATTTCGGCAAGATGATAATGAGCTGAACGAAATTCTCAATGAAATTAGATCTGCTTCGTTATCAAATAAATCTCGAAAACATTTACTAGCTGCCCAGGATACTAAACTTGGAACAAAAATTACTCCAACCAAACTTTACACTCATAATGTAGATGTCGATAGAATTAACTTAGAGCATTTAAATTCTTTAAATGAAAAATCAAAAAAATTTAAAGCATCAACAAAAGGAAATGCCAATATTTTAGAAGTTTTTAAAAAATCAGTTCAGGCTGCGGAAGTTATTGAACTGAAGATTGGAGCCAAAGTAATGTTCGTAAAAAATAATCCTGAAGCTGGATATATTAATGGCTCGTTAGGAGAAGTAATTGATTACTCGGATGTCGGTTTTCCTGTAGTTAAATTGATAAATGGTAAAACTATTGTTGCCAATCAAGATACTTGGTCGGTTGAAGATGATGGAGGTAAAGCGCTGGCTACGTATAATCAAGTTCCATTGCGCCTGGCTTGGGCAATTACAGTTCATAAAAGCCAAGGAATGACGTTAGATGCTGCAGAAATAGATTTAAGCAAAACCTTTGAACGAGGACAAGGATACGTGGCTTTGTCGAGGTTGAAGAACCTATCGAATCTCAAGCTATTAGGTTTTAATGATACGGCTATTCAGGTTGATGCTCTTGCCCTAAAAGCAGATAAACGTTTTCAAGAGCTGTCTTGTGTTACTGAAAAAGCATACGCTGATACTAAAGAACTAGAAAAGCAAGCCAAGAGTTTTGTTGAATTCTGTGGAGGAATTACTGACCCGCATGAAATCAAAAAAAGAGGGAAGAAACTTAAGCATAAAACCTCTACAAAATCTACATATGATGTAACTAAAGAATATATAGAAAAAGGATTTAGTATTTCGGAAATAGCTAGCCATCGGGGAATGGCGACTAGTTCAATTATTACTCACCTCATTAAATTGCATGCTCAATATCCTAAGCTAGATTTAAAAAAGTACAAACCGAAAGCAGCTCAATTAAAGAAAATTAAACCGGTTTACGACAGGTTAATCAAAACTAAACCTAAAGGGGAGCCGGTTCGCTTAACTCCCTTGTTTAAAGATTTAAAAGGAGAATTTACCTTCGAAGAAATTAAATTAGCTCTATTGTTTTTTTAGTGAATTTTCCTATTCAATATAATGAGCCTTTATTTCGCCCACCTAGTGAGGCACGGTCGCTAATTATTCAAGTTACATTGGGGTGTAGTTGGAATAAATGTTCCTTCTGTGAAATGTACACATCTAAGCATTTCACAGCTCGAAAAGAAGAAGATATATTTAAAGATATTAGAGCTTTTGCTCCTCAAGCACCTCAAGTAAAGAGGGTGTTTTTGGCTGATGGAGATCCACTAGTCTTGTCGACAGAACGGTTGCTACGCATTTTAGATAAATTAAATTCTACTTTTCCTAATCTAAACAGAGTCTCTACTTATGCTTCACCGAGTAATTTGAAACGAAAATCTGATGAAGAATTAGCTGCATTAAAAAAATCAGGATTAACATTGCTTTATGTTGGTATTGAATCTGGCGATAGCGAAGTGCTAGAATGCATACAAAAGGGAGAAACATACGAAACAACCATTGAAGGTTTGAATAAATCAAAGTCTGCAGGAATGAATAGCTCTGTTATGCTTATTAATGGAGTGGGAGGTAAGTCGCTGTCAAAACAACACGCTATTAACTCTGCAAAAGTATTAAACGCAACCCAGCCAAAGTATGCCTCAACTTTAGTGCTAACTACTCACAAAGGAATGTCTCATTATAAAGAAAGATATAAAGGCGAATTTATAGAACTAGAGAAAAAGGAATTATTCGAAGAAATGAAACTATTTATGCAACACCTTAATCTAAAAGAGACAATTTTTAGAAGCGATCATGCCTCGAATCATTTGATTCTTAAAGGTGTTCTTGGTAAAGACAAACAAAAAATGCTTAACCAAATTGATGTTGCCATCAATTATTCAGAACAATTTTCAAACTCAGGGGGAGGTTATTAATATGGAACAACGTTTATACAAAATACTGGCAATCTTAAACAAAATACTATTGCCAAGTTTCACAAAGCAAAGACGAGATTTAGCAAAAATGTCAAAATTTCAATTAGCCATTTTTGGATGGCGATTGTTCGTTACCAAAAAGTCGTTAGACTAGTAAATTAATTAATAATAATGCGTTGAGTATCGCTAAGTGTTCCATCATTTGCTTTAACGAAGTATACACCATGCTTTAGTCCATTTAAAGCTATAGTATTATGAATCTGAGTATCGTTTGGTATACTAAACGTTTTAATTAGTCGCCCTATAGCAGAAACTATAGTTACTTCAATGTCATTTGTGTATCCCCTTAATTCTAAGTTGAAATTTCCGTCATTTGGATTAGGGTAGATAAACATACCTGAATTAGGTTTACTATTTTCTACAGAAGTTACTTCATCATAGTTTATTGTAAAGTACCAGTTAATGTTATCTCCGAAGTCTGCATTAAAAACTTTTAGATACCCAAACGTGTTCGCTTTGGCAATTCTAAGGTCTCCTGACCCATCATTATTTGCCCACCAGCTTAAACCATCATCATCAGAATCTGGAGAATATAATCTATAGCAACCAGGAGCCAACGTCAATGTGTCGTATGCATAGGAAGAAGTCCAGCTAGTATTTGAATGTACTACGTTTCCTTCTTCATTATAAACGTAAAGGGCACTTTCTCCTGGGAAATTATTTCCCCGATATTGAAGAACGAACGAGCTAGGAAGTGTGTCTGGAACTACGAAAGTTGAACTCATTTTATCGTTAAGGCTATACTCATCTGTAACACCATTTGGATCTTCTACCCAAACTTCAAACAGCGCATCACTTTCTGCTAAAACAGTTGTTTTCCAGAATGCATCGGGAGGAGTGATAATAACCGTTTCTTTTTCCATAAAATCTAATGAGCCAGTCCAATTATAAGTTTCTATATCTCCACCCGAAATTCTATAGAAGATGTTAGCTGATGTTAAAACATTTCCACCTGTATTTTTTATTACTACTTCTGGATTATGACACATTGGATTAAGTCTGTCATATTCTATCTTTTTAGATGGTTTAATAATGTCAGAAATTGAAGCATCATTATCAAAGTTTGCCGCCCCGTATGATATCATTTGTAAACTATTTCGGTAAGTAGAGCTTGAGCTAGTAAACTGCTCGATGTCATAATCAAGATTTACGGTGGACCCTGGTGTTACATATGCAGAGATGTCAGAACGTTCGATATCCGTTTCCATTCCAGGGCACCAACCAGCTCTATCATATACCCAAGTACCTCCTTGCGGATACACAGGATTTTCAGCACATTCTTTCCACACGGTCCAATTAAACTCTGCAAAACCACCATCAATATTTATCATATGGTTTCGCGGAATAAACTCACCATCTTGACCATGACCTGTGATTGCAGCTTTAACGATAAAATGTTCACCGTTAACAGGAGTAGGCACATCTCTTGGCTCAAAATAAGCGTCATCATTAATTTGATTATGATTAGGTCCATTTGCCCACCATATTTGTCTGAAATCAAGAACATCAGCGGGAGGGGTTCCTACTATATAAAGAAATTCAATATCAAATTCTTCTTGATTTTGGCCTCCATACTCCATGGACATATACTTTTTCCCACGCAACACATTAATATATTCTGATACATCCATGGTATATGTTTTTCCTTCTTGACCCAAATCTAAGCCAATACCATAGGGTGTAACGAATGAAGTTAACTCAAATTTCATCGGACGGAAACTATAATAATTTAATGACCCTATATTAATTGTTCCATCAATGTTATTATACGTTGAATCAATTGCAATTCCATTTGTGTCATACGTATAAGAATAACCAGCTTCCCATGACGAAGTGGTATTTAAAATAATTAATTCATTATTTAATACGTCATACTGCGTAATAGTATTAGGAAAGTTTTCAATAGTATCAGTAACCGTCTCGATAAGAACTACCTCGCTATAATCACCTTGCACAATTTCGATATTTGGTCTTGTTTGTACTTTGTCAAAGTTTTTGATTTTTTCGACACCAGGGAATAAAGTCGTTCTTGCACCATTGGTAAGTATTGCATCATTTCCATTCGAAGACAAGTCAACGGTATTTGAGTTGCAATCATAGCCTAAAACTAAATTCGAAAATTGTGGATGAGTTGCATCAACTTTTTTAAACATCCAATCTTGAATCTCGGCTTGACTTAGCTCTGCGCTCCATAACGAAAAATCATCCATTCCTCCATAAAAGTATGCATCATTCGACCAATTACTTCTTCCTATGTAATTATTGGTTCTAGCTAATGTTAATGGAAGGTGAACAGTGCCTGTTTGAGCAAGTTGACCATTAATATATATTTTACCAACATAACCCGAGCTAATTGTTGCAGCTATGTGCATCCATTTGCCTGTTACAATTACACCTGAAGCTGATATACTCATTGCGGACCCACCTTGTCTAACGTTTAATGTAATGTCGGTTGAAGTACCAGGGTGTGCAATAATTATATTATCTGACCCTGCGCCATTTCCAAAGTCCATTATTCTAGACCAGTTACCTAAATCATCGAATTTAACCCAAGAAGAAAAACTAAAGCCGTTACTGAAATCGTATGTCCCATCAGGCGCATCGAGATATTGACCAGTGCCACCTAATTCAAGAAATTCGTCATAGTTATTACTTACAATATTTGTATCTGAAGTCATTTCTCCCTGCACTTCTATATTTGATTGAGAAGAACTATTCGTAAAAGAAAATTCTACAACTATGTTTGATATACCATCCCAAGTGAAAGGATTATAAAACTGAAAGTGATTATTACCTGTTGCTTGAGGATCAAAATTTAGAAAATAAACTTCTTGCATCGATAGACTTAAAGGAGAACCTTCAAAAAGATTAGTGTCTGCAGTTTCAGCCATTTGAATTCTAAAGAACTCAGCAGTGCTTCCAGTATTTAGGATGTCTAAGTTTATCCCGGTAATATCTCCAGCAACAATACCACCAGCAAGTAATTCAGTTGCTCTGTATATGTATTGTGATTTGCCACTTGTTAGGTTAATCTGCATTGCATCTGCAAGGTTAGTGCTACCATTTCCAATAGCTGCGGTAGTTTCAGAAAGTGTACTTGCAATGTTTACATTTTGTTGGGCATATTCTATATAAGTATATGTAGGTGACGAAG
Source organism: Flavobacteriales bacterium (assembly GCA_018669945.1). Taxonomy (GTDB): domain Bacteria; phylum Bacteroidota; class Bacteroidia; order Flavobacteriales_G; family NORP312; genus NORP312. The sequence continues at coordinate 18,686 of JABHTA010000211.1, read as the reverse complement.
TATAATCAAAACTATTACCTGAAAAATTAGTAATAGTATAATCTGGAGAAACAGATTTAACAGAATCTTGGTACATTGAGTCTGATACAAAAGTATTACAGCTGTAATCCCATTCTCCACACGCAATTCCATTACCTCCGGATTGATTTACTAATGCACCATGACAACGCATATTGTATTTCATGATTACTTTTTCGTAAGTTAGAGAGGTATCTATATCAAAATTGAATATTCCGTTTCTAGCCGCACTGTCATGCGTAAATGTTTGCACACGGATTGTATCTCCTGGGCTTTGCGCAATGGAGGTCACACTAATGAATAGACCAATAGCGAGAAGTATTATGTTTTTTTTCATTTTCCGGACTTTTAAATTTCTGAAGTATTTTGTTCCATACTCACAAAAATATAGTATTCATAAGATAAAGAAGAATTAATTGCATAACCAAATCTCGCGAATAAGGAAACTTATTTATTAATGAATTTGGACGCGTTAAATTCAGAATAGTACTTTGCCAATTTCCAAACAAAGAGTAATTGGAGAATAAATAGACTAACTATTCAGCATCACTGGCATTACCAACATCAACAAATCTTCGTCTTTATTGTCTGATTCACCTGGCAACAATATTCCTGCTCTGTTTGGTGCAGACATTTCAAGAATAACATTGTCGGTTTGCAGGTTGTTCAACATTTCAACTAAGAAACGAGAGTTGAAGCCAATCTCGATATCGTCACCAGTGTAACTGCAAGTTAAGCGCTCCGTGGCTTCGTTAGCAAAATCTAAATCTTCGGCAGAAAGGTTAAGCTCGCTACCGGCAATTTTTAAACGAACTTGATGTGTGGTTTTGTTACTGAAAATTGAAATCCTTTTTATTGAGTTTAAAAATGCAACGCGATCAATTGAAAGTTGGTTAGGATTCTCTTTTGGAATAACCGCATCGTAGTTCGGGTATTTACCATCAATTAGCCTACACACTAGCTCAATATTAGCAAATTTAAAGAATGCATTTGCGTCATTATATTCAAATTTAATCTTCTCGTCAGAATTAGTTAAAAGACTCTTTAACAAATTTAAAGGCTTCTTCGGTAGAATTAAATCAGCACTCTTTTTTGTTTTAGCATCCTTTCTTGTATAGCGAACTAGTTTATGAGCATCTGTTGCAACAAATGTTAATCCGCTTGACGTTAACTGAAATAAAACACCAGACATAACAGGTCTTAATTCGTCATTTCCTGCAGCAAACAAGGTCTTATCAATTGCATTAAAAATAATTGAGCTATTTATATCTAAAGATGCAGCAGAATCAACAGTTGGGATTTTAGGAAACTCGTCTCCATTTTGTCCAGATAATTTGTACTTGCCATTATCAGAAGCTATTTCTATTCCAAAAGTTTTATCGTCAACTGTAAAATGAAGTGGTTGCTCTGCAAATGTTTTAAGTGTGTCTAAAAGTAATTTTGCAGGAATAGCAATTGTGCCGTCTTTGTCTACTTTATCTAATTCAACCAAAGTAGTGATTGTTGTCTCTAAATCGGAAGCTGAAATATTCAAATTTTTCTTCTTTATTGTAAACAAAAAGTTGTCTAGAATGGGAAGTGTATTGCTGCTGTTTAGAACTCCTGCAATAGATTGAAGATGTTTTAATAAAGCCGAACTGGATACAATAAATTTCATAGGAATATATTTTTATAAGGATAGCAAATATAATTTTTTGATTAGAAGAAGTAACGAGAATAAGTTACTAGTTTTCAACAAGAAAAAGACTACCTGAAATCAGTCAATTTCCGTTGAATATTGTCGAACAAAAAGTGCTGGATCACAACAAAATCCTTATCGTCAACTACTGCATAAAACCGATCTAAATCGAAATATATTTTGTTGCCTTCTAGGTCCTTAGCATCTTCTTTTGCAGGTTTTAGATAAGTAGTACAAGTCTTTGTATTCCCAAGTTTATCTGTTACAGTATATATTTGTTGTGGTGTGGTTTCTTTTATTCCTTGAATGTATTGCTCTGTTTTTGTTTCCTCAAAACCTTCATATGAAATGCTTTGAAAACGAGCAACATAGTCGAATAATGCTAACGTGTCAAAATTGGGTAAATCGATATTTCGAGAAATATCCATCAATGAATACATGTTATTACCTAGGTCTGTTATTTCGAACGATTCGGATGGGTCATGTGGGTATTCGACTCTAATTTTTGCAATTTCCCCATATTCATATTTAAAAATCGATCTGTCTTTCCATTCATTAATGTTAACAAAGTAGCGAGGGGTTAAAAATCCATAAATTCCCGGAATATATGTTAAGTGAGGGGTAGAAGAGCCTTCTAACAACATTTCGGTGCCCGTGTGGTCTTTACTTGGTCCGCCAACATAATATACTTTTGCCGGACTATCAGAATCGGTATAAATTTCTACTTTAATGCCAATACTCGAAAGTCTTTTCAATATAGTTTCGTAAGCTGCTTTGTTAATTGGCGTTTTGATTTCAACTCTTGCAATTGCATCTAGTATGTTATTTATTCCATCTTGTCTGGCAATAAAATCTTTATTGACCATCCATTTTTTTGAGCTTTCTCGTTCCAGGAGAATTTTGTTTCCTTGTTTGTCTGCTAAAAATATTTTTGTAATAGCTGCTGTATCTTTAAAAGCGTAATTGGTTAGTTCAGGTTGAAGTGTTGAACCAGATTTAGTAAGATAAAAATATGCTGCAGCTCCTCCTAAAACAAGCAACAATAAAATAGGTAGTAAATTCTTTTTCATGATAGAATGTTATTTAGCGTAATTCCGCCTTCTTATAAAGAACTGGATAAATCCGAACAATGCAATTAGTAAAACCGGAATCACGGTATTAATTAATTGCCATTTTTGTCTTTCAGCATCAACCATTTGCTTGTTTAATAATCGAATTTTAAATTCTTTACTTCTTGCTTGAATCAAACCAGAATCGTCTAAAAGGTAGTTGAGTGAGTTTAGAATAAAATCTTTATTTCCATATGTTCTTTGCGTGTATACATCGTAACCCATTGGTTTAAATGATCTATTAGCTTCATTGAATCCATTTTTTATTATGTCGCCATCGCCAACAACAATCATCTTGTTTTCTAAACCAGATTCTTTGAATTTTAACTCGCGGTTGGAGGTAAATTCTTTTGTTAGTCTGTTTTTATAGTTTGACTGGAATTTACCTTCAAGAAGAACAGCAATAGGAATTTTTTGCTTCACATATTGCCTTTCGTCTGGCGGGTATCGAAGCATATTTAAGCTAATTCTAGCAGGAGTTGCAGCTAACTTACTTCGCTCAGAGGTAGTAAGTAATACAGTTTTTTTAATTCCTTTTCCCCCAACAGTATCAACACTATTGACGAACTCAGTTTTTAGAGCGTCTAAATTACTTACAATTGGGTGTTTTGGATGATCCATTATTAAAGGATAATAATACCAGGCCATTAATTCTTGCTTTGGCTGGTTTCCTTCATATCCAGTAACGATAGGGATAGGTAAAGCTTGTAAATCCATTACTAAATTGGTATTAATCCTGCAACCATAGCGGAACAACATATCTTCTAAGTTTAAAGACATCGGAATGCCAACAGAGGTGCCGGTTTTTTGTAGACTATCCATAGAGGCAAAAACATGGTCAATTAACCACATTGTTTTACCGCCATTCATGATGAATTGATCTAAAATGTATTTGTCTTTTTCGCTAAAAGCGGTATCAGGTTTCGCAATAATTACCGCGTCATAATCTTCTAAACTTACTAATTGACCACCTAATTTTGCTCTGTCAACGGTATAGAATTCATCTAATGTTTTAGCTATATCTGCTAAGTGCATGTCATCTATCTCTCCATGACCTTCAAGGAAGGCTATTTTTTGTCTTTTTGGACGAACTAGTTTTTTAATAGAGCTCGCAATCTCATATTCTAATTGTTGGATAGAATTATTTAGCATCACTTCAGGTGCTGTTCCTAATTGACTTTTTAAAATTTGTAATGGAACTTCTTTGCCTTGATAAGAAAAAATAGCGCCAGGAAATATTATCTGTTCAGACTGCACATCTCCATCTGCAGAACGAAGGTTGCTATACTGGATTCCCTTGTTTGTTAACTCTTGATAGAGCGCATCTCGTACATCTTGATCTGGACTTTCACCAGGATTAATAAAAATATAATCCAATTTGCCATTGGAGTATGCTCTAATTTCGTCAAGGGTTTCTTTCGTTGAATTTCTTAAACGCAAGAAATTGGCAGGTAAATCACCTTCTAAATAGATTTTGATATAAATGTTGTCGTCCAATTCGCTAACGAGGTTTTTCGTTGCGTCAGATAGAGAATAACGTTTCTCTGTTGTTAAGTCGAACCTACTAAATACAAATGACCCCACGTAATTCAACAACAACACTATTGCAATAGCTACAGCTAAACCTATAATGTCATTTCTTTTATTTCGAGCTTGATGACTTACCATTTTCTACTCTCCAAAACGGTTTTTGTAAATAGCAAGAAAACAGCAACAAGACTGATGAAGTAAATCGTGTCTCGAGTATCGATAACTCCACGACTCATCGAAATATAATGTTCGTTAATTCCTAAACTAAGAATCAGGCTATCTACGTTTCCGAGGATGCCTAAAGAGCTAATCGACTCAAAGCCTATATAGCAAAAGAACGACAGAAATACCGCAAGAATAAAGGATACAATTTGACTTTCGGTAACTGCTGAAGCGAATAAACCAATGGCAACGAACCCAGCAGACAAGAATACCAATCCGATGTAAGACCCCCACATGCCACCGGTATCCATGTTATTCGCAGGACTGCCTAGCTGGTTTACAGAATAGAAGTATAGTAAAGAAGGTAAGAGCGAGAACAATACTAAAAGAAAACCTGCGAAGTATTTAGCTAGAATGATTCCCCAGTCACTAATCGGTTTTGTAAGTAATAGCTCAATTGTACCGGTCCTTTTTTCTTCCGAAAACATTCGCATAGTTATCGCGGGTGCTAAAAACATGAATACCCATGGTGCAATTACAAATAACGTATCGATATTAGCATATCCAGAATCGAGTACGTTAAACTCCCCTGGGAATACCCACATAAAAAGGCCTATAGTGGTAATAAATACAACCATCACGATGTACCCAATTAGGGAACTCAAAAAACTACTTATTTCTTTTTTTAATAACGTAAACACTGCGCGAATTTTATTGGCACAAATGTATTGAAATTACATACTTACCATTCAGGCAATTATTCAGTTATTAACGAAATACTGTTTATTGGTGCTCATGATTTATTGAATGGTTGATTTTCTCCATAATAGGATGGATTAAGATGTGTTACTTCTCTATATTTGCTTTCATTTAATTTTACCAAATGAAACAATTTTTTAATGTCCTTTTTATTCTTTCATCGTTCGCGCTTTTTGCGCAAGTTGAAACACACACCGTTATAGAAGATAGTAAGCGGATTCCTAGGGAGCACAAGGTTGATATGCAATATGCTAAAATTGAATTATCCTTCGAACCTAAAAGTAAATTGGTTATTGGAAAGGTAACGCATACTTTCACGTCATTACAGAATGATGTAAATAAGCTCTTTCTAGATGGTATCGACATGACATACAAGTCTGTTAAGGTTGATGGAGAATTAGCTCAGTTCGAGAAAGACGCGAAAGGAATTACGATAAAATTTGTTAAACCTATTCAGAGAGGAGCAGAGCATCAGCTTGAAATAGAATACGAGGCAAACCCTTGGAAGGGGCTTTATTTTGTTGGATGGAATGACCCAAATAATTTAAGTAGAAAGCAGATATGGAGCCAAGGTCAAGGAATTGATAATCGTCATTGGATACCAATGTATGATGAGAGAAATGACAAAATTATTAGCGAAATGATTGTGACATTTGATAATAAATATAAGGTACTTTCAAATGGTAAAAAACTGAAGGAGAAAGATAATAAAGATGGCACTAAAACATGGCAGTACAAGATATCACATCCACATTCAGCTTACCTAATAATGTTAGGAATTGGAGAATATGAAATCAAAGAATCGAAGTCGAAAAACGGTACGCCAATGTCGTTCTGGTATTATCCTGATTATGAAGATAGAGTAGAGTGGACTTATAAGAACAGCGAAGATATGGTTGATTTCTTTGAGGAAACTATTGGTGTCGAGTATCCATGGAGTTCGTACTCGCAAATTCCTGTGCAAGAGTTTATGTATGGAGCAATGGAAAACACTACAGCAACAATTTATGGAGATTTTTTCCATGTGGATGAAAGAGCCTTTTTGGATAGGAATTATGTTGCCGTAAATGCACATGAATTAGCTCATCAGTGGTTTGGTGACTGCGTTACGGCCCGAACAAGTTCGCACCATTGGCTGCAAGAGAGTTTCGCCACTCACTATAACATGTTATATGAAAAGCGATTTTATGGTCAAGATCACTTCGATTGGTCGAGAAGGCAAGGCAATAATGGTTCTTTAAAGGCTTCTTTGGTTGATTATAAGCCTTTAGCGCATAGTGCAGCTGGTTCTACTCGGCATTATCCAAAAGGGGCGTTTGTGCTTAATATGTTGCGTTACGTTGTTGGAAACGAAGAGTTTAATGCTTCTGTTAAGCACTATATAGAGAAACATAAGTATCAAAACGTAGATTCTGAAGACTTATTAATAGCCTTTCATGAAACTCTTGGAGTTTCTTTAGATTGGTTTTGGGATCAATGGGTATACCGAGGAGGCGAACCGCATTATGAAGTTGATTATTCAGACCTATCCGAAAACGGTCAACGGTTCACGCAGTTTACTGTGACTCAAGTTCATGAGCAAAATGAAGTTGTAGGATTATTCAAAATGCCAATTTGGTTTGAAGTGCATTATGCAGATGGCACATCTGATAATCAGCAAGAGTGGATTGAGAAAGAAACAGAAGTTGTTAAAATCAATAACATAGCTAATAAAGAAATAGCATACGTTTTATTTGACCCAAACAGCGAAGTAATGAAAAAAGTTTCGTTCGATAAACCAATCGGAATGAATGTGATTCAAGCATTTTCAGCACATATGATGTTAGACCGGTATGATGCAGTTGTAGCATTACGAAAATACCCGATAGCTAAAAAACAAGAAGCTTTAGTTCGAGTATTTGATCAAGAAAATTTTCATGCAATAAAATCTGAAATTATGGCCCAGTTAGCTGACAACAAAAGCGCTTTGTCAATTGAGCTGATAAGAAAAGCTATTAGTGATAAAGATGTACTGGTTCGAAAAGCCGTAATCGCCAATTTGATGGATATACCACAAGAATTGTTATCAGATTATGAAAAATTACTAACTGACCAATCATACGAAGTAGTTGCTAAATCTTTAAATAAGTTGTGTTTTGAATATCCAGAGAATATAGAGAGATATCTTGAAATAACTAAGAATGAAGTTGGGGCGATTAGTAAAAACGTGAAAATTGTATGGCTAGAGCATTCATTTAACTCAAATAAGAGCCCAGAATTAGTAGCTGAGTTAGTTAAGTATACAAGTATCTCTTACGAATTTAAGACGCGTGTTGCTTCTGCTCAAGCTTTGCAACGCTTAAACTACAGTGATGAAATATTGGTTAAAAACCTAATAGAAGCAATGGGCTCTCCTAATTCTAGATTATCTAACCCTTGCACGAAGGTATTTAGGCATTTCTACTCGCAAACTAGCTATAAGCATAATATTGATGTATTGGTTAGAAATGGACAATGGACGGCTAAGCAACAAACAAAAATCAATAACATCACTAGATAATGAGTAGAGTGATGGCGATAGATTATGGCACCAAAAGAGTAGGTATTGCAGTGACAGATACTTTACAGATAATAGCGAGCCCTTTAGATACTGTTCATGCTAGCGAAGTTGTTAATTTTATTGAGAAATATTGCGGAAAGGAAGACGTTGCAACCATTGTTATTGGCGAGCCTAAAAAATTAAATAACGAATCTGCAGATATAGAGCAACATATTAAAGGATTTATTAGAAATTTGCAAAAATGTTTGCCAACTATTGAAATTCAAAGAGTAGATGAGCGTTTTACTTCAAAAATTGCCTTTCAATCGATGATTGATTCAGGTCTTAGTAAGAAGAAAAGAAGTCAAAAAGAAATTGTAGATCAAGTTAGTGCAACGTTAATTTTGCAATCATATTTAGAAAAGAAATAATGATTTTACCAGTTGTAGCATATGGAGACCCTGTTTTAAAGCAGGAATGTAATGATATCGATCAGGACTACCCTAAATTAAAAGAGCTTATCGAAAATATGTTCGAAACCATGTATGGTGCTGCTGGAGTTGGATTGGCGGCCCCACAGATAGGTAAGGGGATTCGATTATTTATTGTTGATGCAGCGCCTTTTGCTGAAGATGATGAGGACAATGAATATCCAGAAGCTAAAGCTTTTAAACGAGTATTCATTAATCCTGAAATTACAGAAGAAAAAGGAGATGAGTGGGGGTTCGAAGAAGGTTGTTTAAGTATTCCAAACATAAGAGAGGAAGTATTTCGTCAACCAGAAGTATGCATTGAGTATTATGACGAAACCTTTAAATTAAGAAAGGAGAAATTGAATGGTATTGCTGCTCGAATTGTTCAGCATGAATATGATCATATTGAAGGGGTCTTGTTTACTGACCATTTAAGTGCTTTAAAAAGAAAATTATTAAAAAGAAAATTGGCAGAAATTTCTAAAGGAAATACTTCAACAAAGTATAGAATGAGGTTCCCTAATTTAAAAAAAAAGAGATAAGATGAAAAGAATAGTGGGAGGGATTTTAAGTGCTGTATTGCTTCTTTCTTGTGGCGAGAAAGATTCAGAAAAAGGGCAGTTTCAAGATGAAAGTTTTGATAAAATTGAAGCTGCTAAGCAGATTGAAGAATTAGAGGCAGTACTTATTTCATCTGAAAATAAATCGCTTAATTTAGGAACAGCGCAAGAAGTGGTTAAGGCGTACAAAGAATATGCAAAGCAATTGCCGCTTGATCCATCGACAGCTGAGTATTTATTTAAAGCTGCAGATGTTGAAATGGGCTTGCGGAACTATAGAAAAGCTGAGCTTATTTACAATAGAGTTTACGACAATTATCATACTTACAAAAAGCGAGTAATGTGTTTATATGTAACAGCTTTTATTAATGATAATCATCTAAATCAGAAAGGTAAAGCGAAAGAGATTTATGAGAAGTTAATTAAACGTCACCCCAATCATAAATTGGCACAAGATGCAATTGCTTCATTAGATTTATTAACATTATCTGACGATGAAATAATTGAGTTTTTGAAAGCTAAAAACCAGAACCAAGCAATCGATACGATTAACTAATTCGAGCTATCTTCTCAGGTTATAAGCTTTTGTTAGAGTATATTAGTGATTTAGCATATAAGTGGGTGCCAGCTAATGAAATTTCAATTCTGAGAGTGCAGTTCGGCTATACTAGCATAGTTAGACAATAAAATCATTAATGAAGAAGTCTGTAGGTTATAAAACGAAAATAGGGTAGGAGTTTAAAAAAGTTTATCTGCACTCCTATTTATGAAGGAAATAGGTTAATAAAAAAGAGCCGCAACTTTACAAACGGCTCTTTTTATACTCAGTAGTCATTAAATAATTCTAACTCCTAACTTAAATTCATGAATGACTACCTTTCAAATTTACAACATTTATTTCAAACTAACATTGTTATTGCTGGCTAGATACAGAAATCTAAGCAATACAATTTAGTTGATAACCAATAATATTAATTATCATTAGTTTTAGACAGCAAAAGTATCGGCTTTTTCGTTCTATTAATTAATCCCAATAGATTCGTGTTTGGGAAAAACAGCCTATTAAGAAAAGAGTGATTTCTTTTTTCCCTTGCAATGGCCAATAGATCATGTTCTTTATCATCAATCTGTTGAATTATATCTGCGACATTGTAACGATAATTAAAATGGTTAGAAATAAATTTTCTCGCCTTTTCATAATAAGACAAATTTAATTTTGGCAGAACAATTACGTCTTTAGCTTTAGATTTTTCGATTTTGTTAACTACTTTTAGATGTATATTTGTGAGCTCCTTGATGCCAAAAGAAAGGTTGATTTTATAATTGTAAAATGTATTTATATCTAACGCAAGAGAAATATTTGAGTTAGAAAACACTTCTGATTCTTTGCTTATTATAATTATTGCACCTTCGTGAATATCAATTAGAATATTTACTGCTTCACTTAAAGAAATTTTCTTCTTTTGACCAATAATAACTAAATCTGGTTTACTAAACTTTAATTGTTCGGCTAAAACCGCACTGAAATTACCCATATGGTAGTCAAATGCGGCATTGAGCTTTTCTGTTTCAATAATTTCCACTAAAGAAGTGAGGCGTGCCACGATTTTTTTTCGTTCGATATTTATTTCTCGAATAGCTGCAGCCTGATTATCACTTTTTACAATTGAACTAGCATTAGCAACATGAAAAAGATGAATTTTTGATAATGTGCTCTTTGCTATAGAAATGGCATAACGAAGAGCCACATATGAAGCCTCAGAGAAATCTGTTAAAACTAGAATTGTGCTTGGCCTAGGGGATTGACTAGTCATCGTTAATAGTCTGCTGTTCTAATTTTCTTCTTGTTTATCAGTTTAACTTGATAGCCTTTGCTTTCGCCAGTGTTCTTGAAATTGACAATAATCTCTAGAACATCATAATCGATGCTAATTGATTCACTCATATCAATTGTGAGGTGAGTGCCAATGGGTAAATTATTTAACGCTTTTAGAATTGCACCTTTATTCAAGAAAGTCACTTCCTCAGCAAGCCTCATCATCACATTGTGGTGTCCATTATCCACTTCTTCCTGATGAAGGAAATGTGAGTTTCTAGCACTAGTAATTAAAGGTATAAACAACCCAACGGCCACTCCTAAAGCAATACCAATTAGCAAGTCAGTAAATACGATCCCAACAATAGTTACTATAAACGGTAAAAATTGTTTCCATCCAATTCTATACATTTGTTTAAACAGGCTAGGTTTGGCAAGCTTATAACCCACAATTATCAAAATACTTGCTAAAACAGCAAGCGGTATAATATTTAATACAAATGGAATAGAAACTACAATTAGCAATAAAAATATACCGTGCATTATTGCGGATAGTTTAGTTTTCCCCCCAGATTGAATATTTGCTGAGCTTCGAACGATAACTTGTGTTATTGGTAGGCCTCCAATAAAACCCGAAATCATATTTCCCAAACCTTGGGCTATTAGTTCTCTATTTGTGTTAGTGGTTCTCTTTAGGGGATCAAGTTTATCTGTTGCTTCAACACATAAAAGGGTTTCTAAACTTGCAACAATTGCGATTGTGAAACTTATTACCCATACTTCCTTAGATAAAATATGACTAAAATCAGGAAAGTTAAATAAGTTGGAGAACTCAGATAAACTTCCTGCAACAGGAACGCTTACTAAATGTTTAGAACCTATTGAAATGCTAGGAAAATATTGGGAAGTAATTAATTGATATATAATTCCAAAAATTACTGCGACAACCGGACCTTGCACGAGTTTGAAAACCTTGTGTTTATCAGCAAGTACCTTATCCCAAGTGATTAAAATAAATAACGAAACGATACTAACAATTAACGGTCCAGATGAAACAGAGTTTAACACCTTAAGAAGCACTGTAAATGTATTTTCGCCATTTCCTTGATTAAAAGATAGAGCACCTCCAAAATCAGCATCATAACCTAATGCATGTGGTATCTGCTTTAGAAAAATAATTATTCCAATACCTGCTAACATCCCTTTTATTACAGCTGATGGAAAATAGTATGCAATAGTTCCGCCCTTCAATAAACCCATCAATATTTGGAGACCACCAGCTATTACAACTGCAACAAGAAAAATATCGAAAGCACCTAGCGATTGAATAGAATTAAATACAATAACGGCAAGTCCAGCAGCGGGTCCGCTAACACCTAATGCTGAGTTACTAAGACTGCCAACAACTATGCCTCCAACAATTCCTGCAATTATGCCTGAAAAAAGTGATGCTCCACTTGCTAATGCTATACCGAGACAAAGCGGCAGAGCTACGAAAAAAACTACAATACTCGCAGGAAAATCTTGTCGAATGTTTTTTAAAGCACTTTCTTTTATTTCACTATCTTCTAACATTACTTGTCAATTTAATAATTACGCAAGTTTATGTAATGGATATTAAGACAAAATTAGACTGAGATTAAAATAACATTAGAATTTTATGTGGTTCTAAATCAGTACATATTTACTTCTAAAATGATTAAATAAATATATCAAAAGCAAGGCAATACTTATCCGAAAAGTGGTTTAAGCTTATGTTGATTGAAATGGCAACATTATTATAACTTTCGTTCCGTTGTTGAGGACAGAATCTATGGTTAACGTTCCGTTGTTGAGTGTTATAATTTTTTCACATAAGGCCAACCCAATTCCAGAACCATTAATGTGAAGCGTGTTTTCACCTCTATAAAAAGGTTCTTTAATTTGTAGGAGATCTTTTTCGGTAATTCCTAGACCATTATCTTCAATTGCTAAGGATAACCAATTACCTACTTTAACGAGTTTAATTTCAACGGGTTTGTTTGAAGAAAATTTACAGGCATTATCAAGTAAGTTAAATAAAGCTGTTTTCATTAGGTTTTTATTTATTGATACACTGTAAATTCCACTTTGAGTTTTTGCTATGGAAATAGACACTTTATTCTCAGGAGAAAAAAAATCAAAACTGGTCTTTACTTCTTCCAAAAAATCGTCAAATTGTAATATTTCAAATTTAATGTCTTCTTCCGTAGCTCGCACTTTTGATAGTTCAAGTAGATTATTTACTGTAAGACTTAGTCTTTCTGCTTCTTGAAGAATGGTTTTAAGTGACTCAGCATATTCTTCTGTTGATCTAAGTTTCGCACCCGTTATTTCAGCCTCACCCATAATTGCGGTAAGTGGATTTCTAATTTCATGAGAAGCATTAGAAATAAAAGATTTCTGAGACTTGAAAGAAGCCTCTAATCTATCTAGGAGTTTATTAAAAGCTATAGCCAATTCTCCAATTTCATCGTTTGGGTTAATTATCTGTAAACGCTCGTAAAGATTACTTGCACTAATTGCATTGGCATGGTGAATTTTATTAGTTAATGGACGTAAAGCTCTTTTGGTAACTACAAAACTTGTAATAAATAGGAGGGGAAGCACAATAAGTATTAAGATAATAATTCTTACACGTAAAAAAACTAAATTTTGAATGCCAACAACATCAACAGCTGTTACAATTATTAAATACCTTTTCTTATTGACATTAAAAATGTTACTCACTCCTGTCATATTACCTTCTTGGAAAGAATATGATTCATTGACAATTAATTGCTGTTTGTTCTTATCGCTGTAGTTATACTTAAAAACAGGCATAACATCATTTTTAAGTTCTATTACTTCTTCGGTCTCTTCTGGTAAAGCACGTAGAAATTGACCTTTAATTTTTTCAAGTTCGATAGCTGAAAAACTTTCTTTTTCTAAAAATAGTTTTTCGGTAATTGTTACTCTGTCACTTAAAAGCTCTTGAAAAACTTTGTCGCTGTGATTTAATGTAAAAAGATATACGAGAACTCCGAATATAACTAGAGCAACGCTAGCTATTATAGAAAAAATGATAGATAATTTTGTTGTAATCTTCACTTCTAATGCTAATCTTTTATAATATATCCCATTCCAATTACAGTCTTAATAATTTTGGAGGATTTCGCATCTTCAATCTTCTTTCTGAGATAATTTATATATACGTCTATTACATTTGTGCCTATATCAAAATCTATTTCCCAAACATTTTCAAGTATATCCATTCTTGAAACAACTCTATTTTTGTTACGCAGAAGATATTCTAGTAATCGAAATTCACGAGAAGTAAGTTTAACTTCTTTGTTGTTTCTATAGACTTCTTTTAAATTTAAATCCATTGTCAAATCCTGAACAGTTAATTGGAGCGAGCGATTTCCATTATTAAAATTATTACGCCTTGTTAAAGCAAAGATACGTGCGAGAAGTTCCTTAAACTTAAATGGCTTGGCAAGATAATCATCTGCGCCCGACTCTAATCCAGAGACAATGTCGTCTGTACTTCCAAGGGCAGTAAGCATAATAATAGGTGCTTCGATATGGTGTTTGTTTTTTAGCGCATAGCACGCTTCAGTACCATTCATTATAGGCATAACTATATCTAATATGATTATATCAAATTCGTATTGACAAGCAAGTTTAACGCCAGAAGCACCATCAAAAGCTTGAACAACTTCATTGCCTTGCTCTTCGAGTCCTTTCTTTATAAAAGATGATACACTAGGCTCATCCTCAATTACCAGTATTTTCATTGTTGCTAGAAATTAAAATCTACTAAATATAATTGAGGAAAGATAAAAAAATACTAGAATTGCGCGCAACAAAAAAAGGAGCCGAAGCTCCATTCTTAAAATGATGGGAAATTATTTTTTAACAATTCTAGTTTTGGGTATGTGATTCTTTGTGTTATTTACACTTAGAATATATACCCCACTGGATAGCTGATCAATATCTATCGTTCGTTTATTAAAACCCTTATTAAGCTCTAAAGAACCAGCCAAAACAATAGCTCCTTGCATATTTATTATATTATAAAAAACATCTGAACCTTGATAGTCATCAACGCTAATTTCGAAGGTAAACTCATTAATAACGGGTATAGGATAAACTACCATAGATAAATTTGTTTCTTTACTATAACATGAATTATGTATTGGGGAGAAAACCTTGAATTTACCATCATAGTCAACCTGAGTTAACCTATAGTAACTCATCCCATCTATTGGCGTAAAATCCTGTATACTATAATCTTTATGGTTATTGCTTTTATTTTCTCCTTGAAGTGTGCCAAGTTCAGCCCATTCATTGCCATCTATACTTCTTTCAACTAAGAAATAATCATTGTTTTGCTGCGAAGCTACTGAGAACTTAACATCCACGACTTCGTCTTTACAATTTGCAGTAAACGAAATTAAATCGATTGGTAGAACATTACCACTAGATTTGGAGCCTAAAGCAAACGGACTAAAATTACTCACTGTTCCCGATATAGATCCAGAAGCTGGTCCACCACTTGGAGTAGTAGTTATTTCTTCCCAGTATCCATCCGTACTATTATAATGGGATAGTACAATATTGCTCAAATCGGGCTCATCTATTCCTGGGTTTGTTCCCCAGGTTAATTCCATTACAGTATTCGCTGCACTACTAGATGGGCTTATATCCCAATAGTTTGATGGTGAAACATGATCAATATTTCCACTAACATCCATGTTAGAATATCCCGAATTAACCTGATCAATAGTCCATACTCTAGATGTTGCATCAGAGGGAGTTATTGTCACTTTTTTTAATACAGCTCCATTGCCAACAGGAAAATCTGCCGGAACATTATTGGCTAAAGTCCTTTTGAGGGTTCCTTGCACATGAGATGTATTTCCACCCCCAGTAATAGTTGCAGAACCGGCATTTAAATAATTTGTAGCTGTAGTAATAATGTCTCCTTTTGTAAGGGTTAATGCTGTAGTAACATCAACAGGACTAGCTAATGTAACATCCCCAGTTTCACTATGTACAACTATCTCATTGAATGTTGGGTCTATTGACGTAATAATAGTATTAGTAACTTGAATATTATCAATTAACCAACCATATCTTTCAATTGATCCATCACTAATTAATCTAAACATAAATCTAACATTACTTTGACCAATCAATGTTGAAACATCAAATGTTTCGGTTTCCCATAAAGAATTGGTAGGAGTAGAAGAAGAGATACCCCAAGATCCATAACTATCTTCATCGAAATAAGGTAGCCCGGAAGCATCTCTACTTGTATATAACCCACCATCTCCTCCATCGTACCAAGAGGCCGGAATAATGGAGTAATTAGAACCCCCATCGGTAGAGTAATATAAATAACACTTATCCCAAGCCCCTTCCGTTTTAGCTATGTGATCAAAAGACAGTATTGAAGAAACAATAGAAGCGGCACTAAGATCAAATGTATTTAAAGTTTGTGTTGAATTGTCAGCATTTGATGTATAAACACTATGCCATGATTGGGATCCAGTAGAAAATAATGAGCTATTTGTTTGCCAAGCATTAGTTGGTGTATTAAAATCGGTCATATTTGACCCATCATCATTCATAGTATAAATGTTACTTGTACCTCCACCATTTGACCCTGCATGCGTTATCGTAGAATTGCCATCAAAAGTTACTGCACAAGCAGCATCTGAAGCATCTAAACCTCCTCTGTAACCAACCGTAAGGTTACCAGCTACATTTAAATCGTAAATGCTTAAATCCAAAACACAAGAAGCCACAGCTTCGGTAGTTAGATTACCATCTACATTAAGATTGCCTGCAGCTGTTTTAGTACTTGCATTTTCTATAGTTAGGTTATGATAGGCTCCAGCGGCAGGAACATGCACTGTTTGATTAGCAAGACCCATATATTTTATAGTGCCACCAGCAGAGGTATTCGTAATTGTGCCTATAGATGCAACAGCATCACTTAGTGCTATTGTTCCTGTTACTTCTCCTGTTCCAGAAAACTCTATTGTTGCACCTGTGGCATCAAAAGCACCTCTAGCATTTAAGCTGCCGTTAGATATTAAAAGTTTTGCGCCAGAGCTAATCGTTGCTGAACCATTAACAGTTAAATTTCCTGTATTAATGCTTGAATTTAATCCTCCCACCAGTAAATCACCAGCAATAATTATTGCTGGTCCACCATCTTGAAGGTTAAACGTAGCGTCCGAATTAATAGTTAAATTATTGCAAGCACCTCCTGCAGTAATATTAGCATCCGCAGTAGAAGCGATAATACAATTATCAGACGAAGTTGGAGCCGCTGAAGCAGGTGTTCCTGAAGGAGAATCCCAATTAGCAACAGTGTTCCAATTATTATCACCCGCACCACCTGTCCAAGTGAAATCAGTAGAAGGATTCGTGTAACCAAATTGAGCATTTAGTCTGTAATTAGAGCTATAGTAAGACGACATAGAGCAACCAGATACTCCATCATCATAATAATATTTCGTAGCAGAAGCTGTATTTGTATAATAAAAAGATGTTGAACTGGCATATGAAGTATTATCAAAGCAATATTCAACAACTAGGTTACTCACACCATCCCACACAAATGGGGTTGTTAATGTAATTGTTTGCCAACCCGTAGATAGAATTGTATATGTACCACTCCAAACAGTAGTTGGGCTTGACACATAACCTGAAGGAAAGCCCGATTGTTGTGACATTTTAACATTAGCATTATTCATAGGGAACCCAGTACCACCAGAAGACATATTCCAAGCAACAGATGTAATATCTGCACCAGCAAGCACACCTGCAGCGGCAAGTTCTGCAGCAGTATAAGTGAATTGAGACCTACCATCCTCATAGAGGGTATACATTACTCTAGCAGATGTAGTGGTTGTTCCAGTACCTATCGTAGCAGTACCTTGAGCAAAGGAGAAATTCCCCATAGACAAGGTTAAAAACAGTAGTGATATAGAATATAATTTTTTCATAATGTACAAATTTTAATAATTTAAAGCGTTCCGAATTATCATATTACTCGTACATAACAAACAATTTTTTGCTAGAAACGATTAAGTTTTACTAACAAAGGTCACTAATTTTACTTAATAACATATTATAATGTTACTACTATTTCATTGTTAATGGCACAATTGAGTATATATACACTACATGACTGAGTAGTCGAGCTCAACAAAAATACCTTCATTTATTAATGACGATAAATTATCTTTTAATAATTTTAGTGTTAGGTATATGATTCATTGTATTATTAAAACTTAAAATATATGTGCCACTCGACAGATGATCAATATCCATCGTTAGTAAATTAAGGCCTCTATTAAGCTCCACTGATTTAGCTAACACAACAGACCCTTGTAAATCGGTTATAGTATAAAACACATCTGAACCTTGATAATCCTCAATGCTAATTTCAATGGTGAACTTTTTAACCACAGGAATAGGATAAACTACTATGGGTAAATTTGTTTCTTTGGTGTAACATGAATTACTTACTGCTGAAAATGTCTTGAATTTACCATCATAGTCTACCTGGGTTAACCTATAGTAACTCATCCCATCTATTGGTGTAAAATCTAGTATGGTATACTCTTTTTGATTATTACTCTCATTTTCGCCTTGAAGTCTGCCTATTTCATCCCATTCGATATCATCTACACTTCTTTCAACTAAGAAATAATCATTGTTTTGCTGCGAAGCTACTGAGAAGTTAACCTCCACGACATCATTATTACAATTTGTAGTAAAAGAAATTAAATCGATTGGCAGTATATTACCACTAGATTTGGAGCCTAAGGTAAATGGACTAAAATTCCTCACTGTTCCCGATACAGACCCAGAAGCTGGTCCTCCACTAGTGGTAGTAGCTATTTCTTCCCAATATCCAGCCACACTATTATAATGAGCTAGTACAATATTACTTAAATCGGCCTCATCTATTCCAGGGTTTGTTCCCCAGGTTAATTGCATTAGGGTATTCGCTGCCGCACTAGATGGGCTTATGTCCCAGT
>JABHTA010000210.1 GCA_018669945.1 Flavobacteriales bacterium | reverse complement strand
TAAGCTCCTTGTTGCGGAGGTGGATTAATCACCTGTGCATTTGCCACAGTAAATGAAAATAAGTAGAACAGGATCATAGCAGGATGCGCGATGATTTGTAATTTCATAGCTTAAAGTTTAATGAATAATTGGCGGTCAGGAGGGGTATTTATCTATAACGGTGAAGGGCCAATATTTATTTTGTTATGTTCTTATCTCTATGAAGTCAACTTGGCTTTTGTAATATAAAAATGCCCCAATAGAATACATCGCTATATCCAAGTAGTCTTGCGTATATTTTTCAGAATATGCGGGTAAAATAAACTCAAATAACACGCTCACGTAAAGCCAGGCAAACAAAATCATACTTTTATTTAGAACCAGTTTCGGAGCATTTCTTGAAATTCGAAGAACAAATAACACCGAGGTTAAAATAATTGGTAGGCATAAAATATCAGTATAATAGTTGCGAATATGATATGGAAGAGCTATACCTAAATGCTTTGTGAAATATCCACTTGTGTATATCGTTAGGCAAATAATGAAATATGGATTAATAAAAAGGCTCATCTTTATTTAACCCGGACCAACCGCTATCATCCACATAAAGAAAGACATTATGGCGACAAAAGACACCCATATGGAATAGATTATAGTATAGAAAATACGGACTATTAGAAGTCGTGAATGTTTCATTTTGCCAAGCAGGATGTCTGCACGATCTGACGGTTTATTTGCATTTTCTTGTTCTCGTTTGTTGTTAGCCAATTCTCTAATCAGTTGAGGGTCTAATGGCTGATTACACCTATTGCAATAGGCGTTACTAGCGTTCCATGTTTTGCATTGAGGACATTTTCTTTCCATGTTTCAGCCGCGTATGCTTGCACGGTGGTTCTTGTTTAAACTTTCCTGACAAAAAGTTGGGTAGTCTCAAATCTAATTATTTTCACTTTTTGTCCTTTCTCAATATACCCAGTTTCAGCTGTAGCATCGTAAATAGAATTATTAATTTCCACCTTGCCAACAGGCATAAGTACGGTTGTAGTTATTCCTTCTGTACCAACTAAATCGAACTCTTTTGTATCAACAGCAATATAACCCTCATCTTTGTTTTGTGATGCATTAAGAATTAAGTGACTAAAAGCTTTTGAATCAACTAGTTTAACACCAAAGTAGATAGACAGAGATATAGATAGAGCAGTTGAAATGATGACAGTGAATAAAGCTCTAATTAATTCATTTCCATCGACAGGGCTAAATTCAAACCCAACATTCCCAACTAAACTTAATGTTAGTCCTGTTATAACTAGAATAACTCCTGAAATGCCAGCAACTCCAAAACCTGGAATAACAAATACTTCTAACGCAATAAGCACAAGTCCAACGATAAAAAGTAATATTTCCCAATTTTCAGCTAATCCTTCGATATAATGAGGGGTGAAATAGAGTAGGGCGGCAGTAATAGAAGCGGCAATAGGGAATCCGATTCCTGGCGACTGTAATTCAAAGTAGATACCCCCAATTATTATCATGATTAATATCCCGCTAAATCCTGAAGAAGTTAGAAAGTCAAGTATTGTGTCCATTTCAGATAATTTCTGATGAGTTAGTTTGTATTCATCACCAACTACTCTTTTCAGAGCTTCATCAATAGATTCTACTTGTGCTTCGCAAAAGCCATATTTAATAGCTTCAAGAGTGGTGAAAGTCACTAGTTTATCAATTTCTATAACACCTTCAATTTCAATACTTTCATCAACCATCGCCTCTGCTATGTCAGGGTTTCGTCCATTCGCTTCTGCTTTAGCTCTAATTTTTTTTCTAAAGTACGATTGGTATTTTTCAGCACTTTTTTCTCCTTCTCCATTAACTACTGTCGCAGCACCAATGGTTGAAGCTGATAACATATATATACTATCACAAGCTAAGGAAATAAATGCTCCTGCAGATGCTGCATTATTTTCAATTAACACATAAACTGGTATTTTGGAACGAAATATTTTTTCGCTAATTGAGTCTGCATATAACACACTACCGCCATATGTGTTAAGTTTTATGAATATTAGATCAGCATTTATCTGGTGAGCTTCTTCAATAGCTTTTTTTGATTTCCTCCAGGCAGGCAAATCAATTTCTTCTGCTATTTTAAAAACGTAGACACTTTTTTTTTGAGATATGCAGTTATAGCCGAAGGAAAAAAAGAGTAAAACTATAATTGAAAATAATTTTGTTTGCATGCCGTATTATTGTTACGGTGGGAAATTACGAATAAATAAGGTACTAGTAACCTATTCTTGCCCGTTTATTGCGTTTGTTAAAAGTGTGCTTCCCGCCCGAACGTCCCATGCTTA
>JABHTA010000008.1 GCA_018669945.1 Flavobacteriales bacterium | reverse complement strand
ATAGCATATTTATTCCTTTGTCGTTCTATATATTCTAAGAATTGCTCTGCAGCATTTCTCTTCATTTTATCTTCATCCTCAGGTTTGGTAAAAAAGCCCTTTGTTCGACTTGAGTCAAAAACATAAAGCATATTTACCTCAGCATTATATCGTTTAGCAAGATTACAACCTTGCTCAACGATAATTTCGGTTTGAGGCGAAAATGCCACAAGAACTAAAAAACGAATTTTTCGATTCATAAAAAAGAATATTTTTGCTTTGTATGAGCGAAGCAAATGTAATGAATCAAAGAATAATTCCTCCTTCAGAATTAATATTAAACCAAGATAGCAGCATTTACCATATAAAATTGCGTGAAGAACATATTGCAGACAATGTAATTATAGTTGGTGATCAAGACAGGGTTGAACTAATTTCTAGCTTTTTTGACAAGATCGAAACAAAAGTCCAAAGTCGAGAATTTGTTACTCATGTTGGTGAATACAAAGGGAAAAGAATTACTGTTATGTCTACGGGGATTGGCACTGACAACATTGATATCGCTATTAATGAGTTAGACGCTGCGGTCAACATAAATTTGAAGACAAGGAAAATAAAAGAAACTAAACGAAAATTAAACATTATTCGAATAGGTACTTCTGGCACATTACAAGAAGATATCCCTGTAGATTCCTATTTACTGTCAGAATATGGATTAGGACTTGACGGACTAATGTATCATTACGATTTCCAGCACTCGAAAGAAGAACAAGAGATAATTAATGCTTACTCTGCTCAAGTAACACAGAACAGTAATCTCCCTTTACCATATATCGCTAAAGCATCCGAAACGCTATTTAATAAATTACGCACACCCGAAATGCATACTGGCATTACAGCCACCACATCTGGATTTTATGGACCACAAGGAAGAGCGCTAAGATTAAACCCAATCAACTTGATACTAAACGAGGAGTTAACTGCTTTTTCTATTAATCAGCATCGAATAACTAATTTCGAGATGGAGACCTCTGCTTTATTTGGTTTCGGAAAATTACTAAACCACAACTGCGTTACGGTTTGTGCAATTATCGCAAACAGAATCCGAAAGGAGTATAGTAAGGATTACAAAAAGACGATAAAAAAATTGGTTGAGGTAGTAATAGAGAATTTATAGATGAAGTCATTCGGATTAATTGGACAAACTCTTTCTCACTCTTTTTCAAAAAAATATTTTAAGCACAAGTTTTCAATCGATGGCATTTCTAATTGTGACTACAACTTATACGAATTAGAAACAATTAAAGATTTTTCCAAACTTATTCAAAGGCAAAACTTTTCGGGGCTCAATGTTACCATGCCCTATAAAGAACACGTTATCCCTTTTCTTGATGAACTAACTCCGGAGGCTAAATCGATTGGAGCCGTTAATTGCATTGAGTTCGCGAATAACAAATTAATTGGTCACAATACAGATGCGTATGGTTTTAGAAAGTCGCTATGCCCTTTGCTTAAGAACACCAATAACAACGCACTTATTTTAGGCTCTGGAGGGGCTTCTAAAGCAGTGAAATTTGTTCTTAACAATCTGAATATTAACTCAAGGTTTGTTTCTAGAAAACCGACAACAAAAAGCTTAGGGTATAAGAACTTGTCTTCAGCTACGATTGCTAGCCATAAACTGATTATAAATACTACGCCATTAGGGACTTATCCAAATATTAATTCTTTACCTAGCATTCCTTACGAAGGAATTACTAAAGAGCACATCTTGTTTGATCTAGTTTATAATCCTGATGAAACTGCTTTTCTAACTAAAGGAAAAATGATGGGCTGTATAATAAAGAATGGACGCGAGATGCTTGAACTTCAAGCTGAAAAAAGTTGGGCGATATGGAATACCATATCGCCCAAAATCTAATCTTTTATTCTACTTTATTCTGGACAATGACCAGTTGCAATCATACTCATCAATTGAATATCATTTAGATTTGTATAATCATATTGGTAAAGCCCATCGTCACCTATTAATATTAAATGACCGTTCATTGGAATAACATCATATCCTGTATTGCTTATTGTGTAATCATTACCATGTAATATACCAGCTGCAACTTGATTAGTCAGATCTGTGAATATTTTCACTCCAGAATGTCCATCACAAACAAACAAAACATCATTTTCTCCATCGATTCCTAAACCATATGGGGAATTTAAGCTATAGTCTGCAATAGATTCTGGGTTTCTAATGTCTGAAATATCAACCACATCTAACTGGTTATCCCAACCACCACATTGGTCATCACCTCTTACTGTAACATAAGCTCTATCTTCATAAACAACAACTGGATCACATGACTGAACGTGCTCAAATGCAGAAATATATTCTGGTCTATCGCCGTTTTTCAAGTCATATATATACATCCCTGTTTCAGCACCAACAAACAACTTGTCTTTGTAGCTAAATAAGGTTTCAATACCCCATTGTAGCTCTACCTCGCCAGAAAGCGTAGGACAAGATGCATCAGACACGTTAAAAATTGCAACGTCAGAAATACTACTAATAGCGTACAATATTTGCTCATAAATCATAAAACGAGACATTGAACCTGCAACACTAACCCCTTCCGTTTTTCCAACCTGTAAACCACTTCCTGCTTCGCCAAAAACTCCTTCGTTAAAAACCAATCTTTCATTATCAAAGTTTATATCATAGCTCTGCCCACAGTTACCTTGCTCACAAACTTCAGTTACTTCAATTACCTCCCAGCCAGAAACAACTCCTTTAGAAGGATCAATCATCGCGATTGGATATTGAAAATTATGCGGTGGTAAAATATATTCAAATACTTGATTATCTCTACAGACCTCAGTTATGCTGTTTATGTCTCTAATATCAAACGTTACTAAATCAGAATAACTATCAGCATATAGGTATCCATTGTTTACAGATATATCAACATTACCAGGAATGTTAATGAAATACAAATTTTCTGGATTTCTAGGATCAGCATTATTGATAACGTGAATCCCTTTACCTAATTCGTTAATAAACAAAAATGAACCCGAAGCATAAATTTTTCTAGGAGTACATAACTCTTTTGGGCCCTCAATTTTTATTGCACGCGCTAAATCTTCATAGGTCATATAAATCGGAGAGTTAGCAATATATGTTCTTTTTTCTGTGTGTTTATCTTTTAAACAGCTTTGAAATAGCAGAGCTATTAATAAAATTGGGAAGATTTTTTTCATGATTTTATTATTTTTCAATATCCAAACGAATAATCAGTTATGCATATTGTTTTTATTATACTTTGTAAATGTATAAAAAATAACTTTCAAAGTTTGAATTAGGTGTGCTTTTTACTATTAATAGCAAAAAAAAAGTGAGGCATGCCTCACTTTTTTGTCATTATTTTAGCCAATATCTAGTTTATCAATTCAGTACTGCGTTTAATAAAATTAGTAAGATCTTCCCCTTTTAAAAGATTCTGAGACAAAAGTGCCAAATCAGTTGCTTGCTTAGTCATATCTTTTTGTTTCGACTCATTTTTCTCTGCTAAAATTTTAGAAATTAAAGGATGATTTGAATTTATTACTAGGTTGTACATATCTGGCATAGATCCCATACCCATCATGCCGCCGCCACCCATAGCTTGTTGTTCTTTCATTCTACGCATGAATTCTGGCTCAGTAATTAGCACTGGTGCTTCTTTCTCATTCATGCTTTCGAATTGAACCATAAATTGTTCTTTTTTCACAACACTTTCAATGACTGGCTTTAGTTTCTCTTCGTCTTTTTCAGAAAGTTTAGAAGGAATTTCTTCCTCCTTAGGAATTAATTTATCCAACGTATCTGAATCAATTCTAGCAAATTTCACTTTTTCGTTTACTTGCTCAACCTTACTAATGAAGTGACTCGTTAACGGAGAGTTCATTATCAAAACATCATACCCCCTTTCTTTGGCTGTTTCAATATAACTGTGATGAGCTTGCTCATCATTTGTGTAAAGACAGATGGTATTTCCGTCTTTATCAATTTGATTCGCCTTAAGCTTTTCTTTGTACTCTTCCATTGTGGAATATATACCATCAGTACTTTTATATAAAGCGAATTTTTCAGCTTTTGCATTAAATTTATCTTCAGATAACATTCCGTACTCGATAAATACCTTAATATCGTCCCACTTCGCTTCGAAATCTTTACGGTCTTTTTTGTATAAGCTGGCTAATTTGTCAGCTACTTTTTTAGTAATATGACTAGCGATTTTCTTTACATTACCATCAGCTTGAAGATAAGAACGAGAAACGTTTAACGGAATATCTGGAGAATCGATTACACCATGCAAAAGAGTCAAAAATTCAGGAACAATTCCTTCTACCGAATCCGTTACAAAAACCTGATTACTATACAGTTGTATCTTGTCTTTTTGAACCTCGATATTATTAGCCAACTTTGGGAAATATAAAATACCAGTAAGGTTAAACGGATAATCAACATTCAAGTGAATGTGAAATAACGGTTCTTGAAAATTCATCGGGTACAACTCCCTGTAAAATCCTTTGTAATCTTCGTCTTTTAGTTTAGACGGAGGCTTAGTCCAGGCTGGTTCAGGATTATTGATTATATTGTCAACCGTTTTAGTGATCTTTTCAACGTTACCGTCCTTATCTTTCTTCCCAGAAGGATCGTCTTCTTGCTCTTGTTTTGTTCCAAATTTAATTGCAACTGGCATAAATTTGCAGTACTTGGTTAGCAAAGTAGTGATTCTCGCTTCTTCCAAAAACTCTGTTGAATCTTCCGCTATATGAAGAGTAATTTCTGTACCTCTTTCTGATTTGTCTGACTTAGAAGTAGTAAACTCTGGGCTACCATCACAAGACCACAAAACTGCTGGCTCGTCTTTAAATGACTTTGAATTTATTTCGACCTTTTCAGCAACCATATATGCTGAATAAAATCCTAATCCAAAGTGACCAATAATGTTCGCTGTATCACCCTTATCTTTATACTTTTCAACAAACTCTTCAGCTCCTGAAAAAGCTATATCAGCTATATATTTTACCACCTCGTCTTTTGTCATACCGATTCCTCGGTCTCTAAAGATTAATTGTTTTTCCTCTTTTTTTATTTCAATTTCAATAGTTGTATCACCAATATCTCCTTTCATCTCTCCTGATGAAGAGAAGGTCTTTAATTTATTTGTCGCATCAGTTGCGTTAGAAATCAACTCTCTCAAGAAAATTTCATTATCGGAATACAAGAATTTTTTTATGATCGGAAATATGTTTTCCGTATTCACTTTTATCTTCCCTTTTGCCATTTTACAGTTAATTAATTTATAAGTAATTATTTACAGCACATTTCTTCTGTAAACTTTGTATCATTTTATAAAGCGTTTCTTTTCAAAGTCTGTACCACGACAAATTTTCTGACAATATGACCGCAGTTGATAAGTATTATTGGAAATGATGACACCTACGGCTCTCATTATGACATGCAATGTGACGAGGATTTCACAAAAAGCTAGGCGCTTTAGTGCGCCAAAGAAGACTTATCGATCAATTCAATAAATAAATGCAAATAACAAAGGGGAGGTTGGTTAAAGAAATAATCTAATCAACAGCGACTATTTTCATTTCAGTTCTTCTGTTTTCCTTCATTTTCTCTTCATTAAAAGTGCCATCAGGATTGGCATCTGAGACTATAGGTTTTTCTTCTCCATAACCTTGAGCGGATAATCGATCGGCCGTAATTCCTCTCTCTAACAAATAATCAACAACTGATTGCGCCCTTCTTTGCGACAATTTATGATTGTATTCTGCTGAACCTTTCGTATCTGTATGCCCATCTATTTCAATAACCAAATGCGGACATTTCAACATTAAACCACGTAACCTTTCTAGTTCAGTAGTAGATTCAACTGTTAGCTCTGCCTTATCAAATTCATAGAATATATTGTTCAAACCTAATATCATCCCTGCTTTTAATGGATCTAAATCAATCGCTTGTTCAATAATATGATACTGTGAGTGCTCTCCAACCTCAACATGATCTGAGTGAAAAAAACATCCTGGACCTTCATAGGTTATATCATAAGTCACCCCATGCCTGAGTACTATTAAATACTCTCCTGTTTCGCTATTAGGAGTGTATTTTCCTACCAATTCATTTGTTTCAACGTTAAAAACTTCAATTATAACTTCACTTGGTTTAATACCTCCATGTGCATGAATTGCCCCTTTGTATACAGTCAGTGACTTTTGCTCCACATCAGGAAAATTAATCTTATATATATCTTGGTAACCAAATCCGTCTTTTCTAAAAGAAGAATAATAAGCTCCTGTTCCATCAGTTGTCGGAATATAAAAAACATCATCTCCAGTCGTGTTGACTGGATATCCAATATTATGAGATTCTGACCAGGAAAGGTCATTTTCTGGATCAATTAAATGTACCGTCATAATATCAAATCCTCCCATTGTTGTATGCCCCTTCGAGCTGAAAAAAAAGTTCTCTCCATCAGGATGCAGATACCCCCCATCCTCGTCATACGGACTATTTACGTTACGTCCCATATTTAATGCCAAGCCCCATGTATTGTCAGGTAACCTTCTACAGAAATAAATATCTGTTCCTCCGAAACCTCCTTCTCTATCACTAGTAAAGTACAAGAATTTCCCATCCGCACTAACAGAGGCATGACTTTCCCATGATTTTTGATTTATATCAGATCCCATTTTTTTAGGGTCACTCCAATTAGAGCCATCTAATTCACTGAAGTAAATATCACCAGAACCTTCGCTAAACTTATAAATATACAATATTTGACCATCAGCCGATAAACCAACAGTGGCTTCATGATCATCAGTATTAATATGGCCTCCAATCCTTTCGGGGGCAGTCCATTCCCCATTTTTTCTTTTTGAAATATAAATATCTTCGAAGTACTTTCCTTCAGGATTAACAGCGTTACCTGTAGAACCTTCTCTTCTTGATGTAAATATCAATTCAGATTCATCGGCTGTTAACACTGGTTTATAATCTGGAAAAGCAGAATTTACTTTTTCTCCTAAATTTTCAATACTCATATTCACGGGTGAACTGACCAGTATTTTACCGTTTTCAGCGATTTGTATTTGATGATCAATATCGGCAATAGTAATGCTATCCGCTTCATCAATTGACATTTTATATTGTTCGAAGGTCGAAATTGCCTTATCAAAATTGTAGTTCTTATTATAGGCTTTTCCTAATAAATAATAAGCCCAATGGGGGGCGTTCGTCTCTTTTTCATACCCCTCTATATATTCCATATTAGTTGATTTTACAGCTCTTTCAAGGTAAGAAATAGATTTATTGGTTTCTAAAGGTGAAAAATAATAACACATCCCAATTTGGTAAAGAATATTAGCATTGTTGGTCTGCATTGAATCCAATTTTATTAAAATAGGCAAAGCAACCTCATAATTTTCATTAAACATTAGAATTTGTGCATCGTGAAATAGTTTTTTAAAATCGTCTCCCGCTATAGATTTTTGACCTATAAACAATAACATAATGCACGGAAGAAGTAATACTAAATTTCTCATTCTAAATATTCAATTTCTAACAGATTTCAAAAATACAATATTTATTCAGTTACCCATTCTGTAAAGTACTCAATTGGCTGACGTTGGCCTTTTGGCCATTCAATATTTGGATAGCCAATATAAAACAGCCCTAAACATCTATCTTTTAATCTTAACCCTAAAAATGCTTTCATCTCATCAGAATATGCTAAATCTCCAGTAATCCAACATGCACCTATACCATAGGCTGTAGCGGTTAAATGCATGTTCTGAACAGCGCATGCAACTGCAGCAATTTCTTCTATCTCAGGGATTTTTTCGATATCTTCACGTTTCATACAAATAGCTATTACAGCAGAAGATCGTATGGCGTTCATAATTAGTTTATCGTGTTTTTTTGTTAAGAATAAGTTAGCTGGTGTTTTCATTTTATAGGTTTTTGCATGAAATTCACCCAATTTTTTCAATCCTTTATCCATAAATACTTTAAATGACCAAGGCTGAGTTAAACCATGTGTGGGAGCCCAACGAGCATTTTCTAACAAGGTTTCGATCATTTCCTTGTGCACTTTTCTCTTACTGAAATGCTTAGGATATATGCTCCTTCTGTTTCTTATTATCTCATTAATCTCAGATAGGTTGTACTTCATTACAGATAATTTTTTTGCAAATATATTCATGTATTTTTGAGCAAAACCATCTAATGATTCTCATTATTGATTGTGGAAGTAACAAATCTCCAAAAATTGGCAAATTTATTGACCAACTAGGAGAAAAAACTGAATATGTTTCATTGGCAGATGACTGGAAGGACATTATCACATATAAAGGCATTATCATTAGTGGAGCTCCTATTTTAGTAACAGAAATTGATACAAAACCATACTTGGACAAATTTCAGTTTCTGACTACAACTACTATTCCTGTACTTGGAATTTGTTTCGGTCATCAAATATTAGGTATGGTTTGGGGTGCGACTGCAGCCCGTTGCAAAGAAGCTAGAAAGTCTCTAGTGATAAGTCTGGAAACAAATTCTAAACTTTTCAAGGGGATAGGAGCTAATTCAATATTTAACGAAGACCATTGCGAAATGATTTCTCTTCCTAAACATTTTAAACAAACCGCTACATCAGACCACTGTAAAATTGAGGGAATGCAACACCTGTCAAAGGCATTATTTGGTGTTCAATTTCACCCTGAAACATCTGGCAAAAACGGATTGCAACTTTTGAAAAATTTTGTACACATTTGCAATGGGCAAAGGTAAACTTTACCTCCTTGGCCTTTTAACACTTTTTGGCATGGGTGGAGTTGGCATCCTTGTAATTGAGTTTTTTCAGGATACAACTACTGTCTCCTTGTTCGAAACAGGCATGTTTTGGTGTTATCAACTACCTATCGGTTTAATCTATGGATTAGTAACAGCTTGGTTGGGCTGGCAATTGATAAAGATGCAACTGATGCATGAGGTTAAGAATTTTTACTCTTCAATTATTCAGCAGCTAAAACTCAACTGGCTAGATATTATTTTTATTTCATTTTGTGCAGGAGTTGGTGAGGAACTTCTGTTTCGTGGAGCAATACAATATTGGCTAGGCATCTATTTTACTTCTATTGTTTTTGTAGGTATACATGGCTATCTCAATCCTAAAGATTGGAAAATCAGCATCTATGGAGGATATCTGACGCTTGTAATGATTGGTATCAGCTACGGATTTGAAGAATTAGGAATGGTTTCGGCCATGGCTGCCCATTTTGCCATAGATGTCTATTTACTGGGAGTAATATCATTTGGAAATAAGAGCTCAAATTCTACCATAGAACAGCTATGATATTGATCATTTGTTAGTTTTCAATTTGATTAAATAAACAATTATTGATGAATCTATGCCAAACGAAAAATTTGAGAAGTAAAATTCTTAGTTTAGAAATGCTAAAAAGTATAATGAGAAACTATTGCACTACCTCTTTAGAATTTGCAACAGCTTCGTAAATCACTTTCATAATTTGGGTTCGGTAGCCAGTTGTTATCAACTTTCGATTATCTGCGTCAGGGTATACTCGGTTAGAAAGAAATATATAAACTAAATCTTCATCTGGGTCTCCCCAGGCTATGGTTCCTGTAAAACCGCTGTGGCCAAAACTATCTAACGATATACCTTGGCATGTTGGCCCACCACCACCAACCCTCACGGGCTTATCAAAACCAGCTCCCCGTCTGTTTTCTCCTTCTTCACCTGTGCAATTTTGGCAATCGGTAAACTCAGCCAGCGTGCTATCAGAAATATATCGTACACCACCATATGTTCCTCCGTTTATATACATCTGCATAAGCTTAGCTAAGTCTTCTGCACTAGAAAAAACTCCTGCATGGCCACC
Organism: Flavobacteriales bacterium; assembly: GCA_018669945.1. Taxonomy (GTDB): domain Bacteria; phylum Bacteroidota; class Bacteroidia; order Flavobacteriales_G; family NORP312; genus NORP312. The sequence goes on along the minus strand of JABHTA010000008.1, from coordinate 18,936 downwards.
AACACCGCCAAGCATTGCAGAACCTGGATCGTGTACATCACCGTGTACCAGTTGTTTTCTAAACAACATATCGTATTCAGTTGGTGTAATTCTATCTAACTCAAACCTATTTCTTGGCTTGTAACCCATAGTATTCAGTCCCATTGGTTGATAAAAAGTTTGAGAAACAAAACTATCTAAGGGCATTTGTACTTCCTTTTCGATTATTTTTTGAATCAAGTAATAACCTAAATCACTATATTTATATCTGCCCGGGGTTTTTATGGAAGTACCCAAAATTCTCCTAATTATTTCATCAGAATAATCTGTTTTTATGTAAAAATCTTCCGCTACTCGGTGACTATACAATTCCGATTTAGCTTGGCTATAAATATCGAATCGAGGCATTCCTTTTATTAATGTTTTCTTATAAAATGGGATCCAAGACACCAAGCCAGCTTGATGAGACATCATATCTCTCAATACCATGTTCTGGTATGGCGTTGTGTCAACCATCTCTGGAATATAATCACATAACCGATAATCTAAACTAATGTTTCCGTTGTCTTGTAAGTACATCAAAGAAAGCGTGGAAGCTGCTATTTTTGTTATAGATGCTAGGTCGTAAATATCATCGTTACGCACTTTTTGTTTCTTTTTATAAGTGTGATATCCGTATGATTCTTGATAAATCATGCTCCCATCTTTTAATACAACGACTTGGCAACCAGGAAATGCCTTATCGGCTATTCCCGAATTACATATCTCACCAATTTGGACCAAATCTTCTGAATTAATCCCAACATCTTCTGGACTTCCGTATCGTAATCGAACCCACTCAGAAGTTTGTAAGCCATCGTTTAATATAAAATGCTCCGAAGCTGTTATTGGTAATTGCCCTTTAGATTGCACCCCTCCGAAAATAAGTGCCGCTGAAGATTCCTCAGCAAATCGTCTATCTTGATAGGAAACGATTACTGCGTTTGCGTTTTCAGCTCCGTGAAACTTGTTCAAGCTATAAGGATTCGCAAAAACGTCTAGCACAACTGCTTTATTTTCTTGTAAAGCATTAACCAGCTTTATTGCTTGTGTGGTTATGCCGAAATTCTTACTTGGACTTTCATTCGTCTTATGAATACTTACTATCACCAAATCATACTTCTGCAAAGAAGATAAAGTCTTTGAAATCTGGTCATCAGTTGGATTAGTAGGTGTATTAAAATGCATTACCGAAGCATAACGTTCCAACGATTTCTGAAAAGTATTCACTTTTGTATCGCCAATGGCTAAAGAAGCAATTTTTAGTGAGTCAATCTTTTTCAATGGCAATAAGTCTTCATCATTTTTCAACAGAGTCATTGCGTTTTCATACAATTTTCTATTGTGTGAATAGTATTCCGGCTTATTTAGGTCTTGGTACAAGTTTTTGAGCTCAATAGGCTGATACTTATCTAAACCTACCCATTGCTTAGCTACCAATATCTTACGACAACGTGCGTCTATTTCAGATTGAGTAATCTGCCCTAATTCAATGGCTTTCTTGATTTCCTTCATTGCAGTTGGTACATCTTCCGAGAACAGTAGTACGTCATTCCCTGCTAGCAAAGCCCTTACATCGACAACACCAGGCTCGAAATAGGCACTTACCCCTTTCATATTAAGTGCATCTGTAAAAATCAAGCCTTCAAAACCCATTTCTCTCTTTAAAAGACCTGTTACAATAGGTTTAGACAAAGTTGAAGCCTGATTTGGTGTGGAATCCAAACTAGGAATAAACAAATGAGCAATCATCATGCTACCCAAACCTTCTTCAATTAATCTTCTAAAGGGATAAAGCTCGGTATCATTTAAGCGTTCTAATTCATGATTTATAATCGGCAAAGACTTGTGTGAGTCCGATTCTGTATCTCCGTGACCAGGGAAATGTTTTGCATTTGCCATAACATGATGATCTTGCATTCCTTTCATATAAGCAATTCCTTTGTTTGCAACGTTAACCTTGTCTTCACCAAAAGAACGGCTATTAATTACTGGATTTTTAGCATTATTGTTTACATCAACAACTGGAGCTAGATTTACATGAACTCCAATACGTTTACATTGCTCAGCTATATCCTCCCCCATTTTGTATATAAGATCATTGTCTTGAATTGCTCCTAGCGTCATCTGACGAGGATACTTCACAGTGCTATCCAATCGCATTGCTAACCCCCACTCTGCATCCATAGAGATTAATAGCGGAACTGCTGCTTTTGTCTGGTACAAATTAGTGAGTTTAGCTTGCCTAACAGGCCCTCCTTGAAAAAATATTAATCCGCCAATTTTTTGTTCTTCTATCAATTTTGTAATTTCATTAACATGATCTTGGGTTTTATTAGAATATGCCGCAACCATAAATAACTGCGCAATTCTTTGGTCAGCACTTAATGTCTGCATAACCGAATCTACCCATGCAGATTCGACCGTCTCAAACAAGGTTAGGTCAACAATTTCATCTTGAGCACTTGCCGAATCTTTAGCTTCAGGCATAACTTTGTTTTGAACGAAACTACCAACACAACTAAAGCTTAAAAAGCTATAAAACAGTGTTATAAGAATATAATATCGCATAAATTTTAATATATTGTATATCGATGGTAAATTTACCAAGGTAATCACCGTTTTTTAATTAAAGCTATAAGTTTTATCAACAAACTTGATGTGTATTAATAGAGTTTTGTTACTTTGCAATCTATAATTTTTAATTCTATGAAAAAAATAATTACAATTTTAGCTTCAACTTTACTATTATGTAATTGCAAAAACGCTACTAAACCCCAACAAGAAATCGAACCACAAAAAAAAGAGAGTATTGGTTCCAGGCAAACCATATATACAAAAGTTATACCATTAAAAGATGTAAATTCGGTAGTTATAACGATGCCTACTGCAAATGAAATTACTGCAACGATTAAGACTTCTGGCTCTTTATTTTCTGCGTTAACGCTAAATAACCCTCTTAATGCAGAGAGCTACACTACCAGCTTTAGAAAAACGATTAATTTAGGTATTTATGGAACTGACCTTGCATACATTGGCGCTTATGATCGAGGAGATCTTTTAACAGACCACCTTAAAGTAATTAATAGTTTAGCTACTGATTTAGACTTATCACATTTCATCGATAGAAATCGTATTGAAAAAATAAAAGAAGATGGGATGTTGACTGATTCAATCTTTGTTATGACAGGTGATGTCTTTACAAAAATGGATAAATATTTACGAGAAAATGACAGACATAGCACAAGCCTCTTATTAATGGTTGGAAGCTGGCTTGAAGCCATTCATATTGCAACTACTGTAACATACAATTCTGAATTTGACAACGAAACTTTAAATACCAAAATTGGAGAGCAAAAACTTATTTTAGAAAAATTTATTCTGCTATTAAATAACTTTAAAACAGAGCCGCTTTTTGGTCAACTTATTGATGACTTAACCCAACTCCGACTATTGTATGAGGGCGTTGACCTTGATGAAGAACTTTTAATCCAGGCAATGACTGACACAACCGGGAAATATATTAATAGAAAATCTGCAGAGATTAATCGTACCCAGCTTGCACAAATTACTATTAAATTAAACAAAATTCGACATAGCTTAATTGAGCCAGCTTAAAAAAAACCATTCAAATAACAAAAAAGGGAGTAAGTAATAAACGTACTCCCTTTTTTGTTGAAAATTAGTTAATTTATATAATGTCAACCTGGCCAGAACCTAAATTATAAAACCCGGATACGATTTTTAGCCCCTCTGAATTTCTAATAATTTCAGATTTGTTAAGTAAATCCTTAGCGGTTAATTGTGCGTTGCATTTAACAACCTCATTTACCTCGCTAGAGCCACAAGAATGAACAGCAGGCTCAATTTGTTCAAGTAAATGAGCCAAACTAGGACTCTCCTTGACTCCGGCAATAGCAGCAGTTACTGCTCCACAGCTTTCATGACCAAGGACCATAATAAGTTTAGTTCCTAAATGCGCAACTGCATATTCAATACTTGCCACTGTTGAAGCATTAGCAATATTCCCAGCTACTCGACAAACAAATATCTGCCCTGCATCGGCATCAAAAATTGATTCTGGAATTACCCTGGAATCGGCACAACTCAAAATTATAGCATAAGGACTTTGTCCTGAAACCAAGCTCGACCTTATCGCGGCTGAGGCATTAACATTTTCTTTATCGGTAACGTACTTTGCATTACCGTCAACTAATAGTTGTAAGGCACTATCTGCATCCATTTTTTTTACTTTTTAGGTTTATTTACTTTTTAGGTTTATTGTCTGGTTTAGAAATAGAATCTCTCATTCCTGTGTCGGCCTGAATATTTTTCATTTTATAGTAATCCATAATACCAAGGTTGCCACTCCTAAACGCCTCTGCCATGGCTTGCGGCACCTCAGCTTCAGCTAATATTACTTTTGCCCTCGCTTCTTGAGCTTTAGCCTTCATTTCTTGCTCTTCTGCTATGGCCATCGCTCTTCTTTCCTCTGCTTTAGCTTGGGCAATATTTTTATCAGCTTCTGCCTGATCAGTTTGAAGAATCGCACCGATGTTTTTACCGATATCTACATCAGCAATATCAATTGATAAAATTTCGAATGCTGTTCCTGTATCTAGTCCTCTACCTAAAACCACTTTTGAAATAGAATCTGGATTCTCTAAAACTGCTTTATGCGATGACGCAGATCCAATTGAAGAAACAACACCTTCTCCAACTCTTGCCAATATAGTATCTTCACCTGCTCCCCCAACCAACTGTTTGATGTTAGCACGCACAGTAACTCTTGCTTTGGCAATTAACTGAATACCATCTTTCGCCACAGCGGTTACCGGTGGCGTATCAATTACTTTTGGATTTACAGACATCTGAACTGCCTCTAGAACATCTCTACCGGCTAAATCTATCGCTGTGGCAGCCTGATAATCCAACAAGATATTTGCCTTGTCGGCAGATATCAAAGCATTTATTACGTTCATAACATTCCCACCAGCCATATAATGCGACTCTAATAAATCTGTGGAAATTTCAATTCCTGCTTTTTTCGCATTAATTCTAGCGTTTACCATTAGTGATGGCGGCACCTTTCTAAAACGCATAAAAATTAGCTGTAACATTGAAACTTTAGCTCCAGACACAACGGATTGAAACCAAAGACCGACTGGAATTAAATACAAAAGTATCAACAACCCTACTAAACCTAAAACACCTATAACGGCCATGCCAGCTAAATCACCCATTTTATTCTGATTTTATTACAATTATCTTATTTGTTTCAATTTTATTTACTTCAATAGTAGTATTATTTTCTAATAATCCATACTTAGAATGAACTTCATATAGTTTTTCGTTAATTCTTGCCTTCCCCGCTGGCGCAAGTTTTGAAATCGCTACACCCTTATCTCCAACATGAATAATTTGCTCATCAATTAAATTTACCTTTCCCGTTAATTCACTTTTTAATGAAAACCTGTCCCATGTTTTAGCTCTAAAAGCTAACATCCCACTACATCCTAAAAAAACAACTGAGCTTAGAAATGCAATATGACCATAAATAACTTCTATTTGATAAGCCAGGTAAACACCTACTAACATCATTAGAGCACCAAGAACACCTACCGCTCCAATTCCTGGAATTAAAAAAATCTCAACCAAAATAAGAACTACTCCGATTAACAATAAAAATATTATACCTGTTAAAGTCATAATTGGATGGAAAGTTAATGAATTTATCTATGCAACTGATATAGATTACCTTATTAAAGTAACACTGGACCTTACTTCCTGGATTTCAGCTGTGCCGTCAGAAAACCTCAAGTAATAGACATACAATCCAACTGGAGCATCCATCCCATCCCAACCAACCGAATAATCGTTTGTATCGAATATTAAATTACCAAATCGATTGTATATCGCGAAATAATAATTTTCTGGATCTGCATAACTTACCTGAGGTTTAAAAACATCATTGAGTCCATTATCGTTTGGAGTAAACGAATTTGGAATATATACTTTAGGTGCAACGGTATTGCAAACAATATTAGAACGACTAGAATCCTTATGTGAATAGATATTTCCGTCAGACTCAATAGCTTGAATCAGGTAGCAAAATGTACCAATATGATTCGCCTCATCTGACACATCGTCTTCAAAAAATGTTTCGTAATCAGGTAATATAGCTATTGGAAGGTCATTAAAAACCCCATTATCAGATTTGTATACATTGTAAAAACTTACCCCTTGACCAAATGTTTCCCAATCTAAATAGTTCGTCCAGCTAATCTCATTAATGTATTCGTCATTACCTTTTGATATTGTTGTTAACACTGTGTTAGATGTGTTAGATACCTCTATCGAATTGCCGCAAACATCAATTGCCGTAACACGATAGTAATAACTCGTAGTGTTTGTATTTAACATTGAGTCTATATAAACTATCCGAGAAGATGTCGGTGAAACTATTTGTTCTACTACTTCGAATTCAACACCATTATCAGAAGACCTTTCTATATCGTAGTATTGAACAGCAGCAGTTAAATCAATATAACATGATACTTCAACAGTAGACTCACTTAATACGGTTACATAGTTCAAGTACTGCTTTTGCGGAAAATTAGGGACTACAACATTCAAGCAAACTAAATTAGATGACGATGTTCGACCAGTTCCTCCGGCTTCGATAGCGCGAACGAAATAACAATAATTAGAATTCGCGTTTAATCCTTGGTGAATGTAACTTGTATTATTTCCACTAATCGTAGTTAATAATTGAGAGGAACCGCCATTTTCGCCTACAAAAATTTTATATTCACTTATTCCAGAACTCCAGCCAACATAATGATTCCAAGAAATTTGAATTTCTTTATCACAAGGACTCAACTCTGCCTCTAAGAATATCGTTTCGTGATTAGTCCCAGAAGCACTAGTATTGGGAGTACCTCCACCCCAACAAGAATCGAAAGCTAATAACCCGTATATCTCTGACTGACTATTTGGATCAGCATCCAAATCAATAAAAAAAGTACTATCTATTCCCCAAATCGTATCAATTTGATAACCGCCTGTTGCTAATTCTAAAATAACAATGTAGCCATCAACATCACCAGAGACACTTTTTACCCACCCCACATTCACTTCTCCGGTTATTGAATTTATACTAACAGAATCAATTTCGGGAACGACTGGTGGGGTTTGATCACCAACCTCATCTCCTGCGATGTTGGATACTGAAACACATCCAGAAGCATCGACTACCTCGATTTTATAATATGCAGAGTCATAGCATACCTTTGTACTATCGAGATAATTTTCCGTTCCAAATTCTACGGAATCTACTAAAGACCAAGGCTCTCCAGTAAACATTCTATAAATCAAATACCAATCTGAATGGGTATTTATCCGTGGGTTATGAATCTTATTCCAAGTTAATCTTGCTTGGCTTTCCAAAATTACCGGCGTTGAACTCAAGCCTTCAACTGATATCAATATGGGCTGAAGCGTATCTGAGCTTAGGGAAGGTTGTTCCCCTGTTCCATCATCAAAATTGGTGATTACATAAAAATATTCAGTGCCGGTCAACAGATTCGCTCCAGGATAAGTGTAGCTAACTTGATTGATGTTAGTAACAGTTGCGGCTAAAGAATATCCCGATAAAAGATTAGCTGAATGATATATACTATATGAAGTAAATTCTCCTAATGGATCGTTTGGCGCAACCCATGTTATGGTTATATCGTCACTCGCACCAACAGAAATACACTTCAAAACAGGAGCATCCACATTAGCAAACATTTGCAGAAAAGCAAACATTTGAACAATAACCAAAATACTAATTCTTTGAAACACCTCTAAAATGGAAGTTATACGCTTTAAACGTGTTTTAGTTCATATTATTTGAACCAACTAAGACTTCATACATATCATTACTGCCTAGATACCTTTCAGCAATGTCTCGCACCTCAATAGGAGTTATATTTAAAATTGTATTTACCAAGTTATCAAAATAGCTTTTATCTAGGTCAAAAAGAATGATACCTTTCCAGCGCTCTGCAACAGAAAAAGGGCCGTCAACAGATTTTAACAATTCACCCATCAAATAACTTTTAACTAAATTCAACTCCTCTTCTGATACCAACTCTGTTCGTAAGGATTCAAGCTCCTTATAGATTTCATTAATAGCTTTTTGACTCACATCAGCACCTACTTCAGTAGAGATACCGAAATAAGAATCGTGCTTTTGGGGCGCGACAAATGAACCTATACCATATGTATAACCTTTATCTTCTCTTATATTACTCATTAAACGAGACCCAAAATAACCACCCAGAATTGTATTGACCACATGAAGTTTGGCAAAATCATGATGAGACTTACCTATCGTACGTTTACCAATCCGAATAGCTGATTGCAAAGAATTCGGTTTTTCAATAAAATGTTTAAACTTTTTAGCAGAAACGGGTTCAGTTGTATGATTCAACTCTTCAGAATTAGCTGAAGGAAATGAAATTGAGGAATCAACCGATTTAAAAACTTCAGACGTTATTTTTCCTGCAAGAAATATTTTGCAGTTTTTTGCTGTATAATTTTTTACCCAAAAATGAACCAAATCTTCTCTATCAATTTGGTCGAAAAATTCGACCTCTGCTTTTCTCCCGTACGGATGATTATCTCCATAAAGCACATTTAAGAACTCACGTCTAGCGATAGAGCTATTTTTTTCTATGTTAACCAAAAATTGTTGTTTAATTCTTGACAAATGGATCTGTAGCTCGTTTTCTGGAAATGTAGGATTCAAGAGCACTTCATTTAGATAAGGTAGTACACTATCTAGTTGCTTATTTAGTGCATAAAGGGCAACCGAAGCACAATCCTTAGTTATGTCTGTTTGCAAAAATGAACCATAAAAATCTACAGCTTCATTTATTTGTTGCGAACTATATTTACCAGTTCCCTCCATTAATAATGCATTTGTGCAAGAAGCTACAAGTGGTTTCGACTGATTGAAACTTCCTGCGTCAAACATGATTTCAATACTTACAACATTTTGCGACCCTGTATTGAAAACATAAACAGGAATTCCGTTACTCAAATATTTCAATTCATAATCATCGAGATTAACGCTCTTTATCTCTTTATGAACTGGGGCGACACTTCTATCTATCATTTCTTTGAGTAATATCTGAGTGTGGAGCTGTTTTCTCTTCTGAAAACCGTTTTGGCAGCGTTTTTAATATCCTCCGCTGTAACTCGATTGTATTTTTCAAATTCGGTATTTATTCCGTTTGCATCTCCCAATAATTCAAATTGAGCTAAATTCATCGCTTTGTTCAATCCCCCAATTTCTTCAAACACAGTAGTTGACTCTATTTTATTCTTTAATTTTTGTAATTCACGTGATTGGACTAATTCGCTACTCACCTTTTCGAGCTCGTGCCAAACAGCACTTTCTGCTTCTTCCATTTTTATCCCTGGCAGAAGTGTTCCTGAAATAATAAACAAACCTGGGTCTATGCTGCCTGAAATGTATGCATCTATATTCCCAAAAATCTTTTGTGTTTTAACTAGCTCTTGATTAAATCGGGAAGATGCGCCACGAGAAAGTATATCAGAAATCAAATCTGTCGAGTAATATGAATCACCACCTTTCTTGGCCATGTGAAAACTCATATATAAAGAATCGGCAGGAACATCTTTCTTTACTTCCATTGTTCTTTCTTCAGATTGCATGTCTTCTTTTTTCAAATTGCGCACGTAACCCTTTCGATCTGGAATATCACCAAACCATTTTTCTGCCAGTCGTTTTATATCATTAACATCTACATTTCCAACAACAGATAAAACACAATTCTGTGGACCGTAATGTTTAAAGAAAAAATCTTCTACATCCTGCAACTTTGCATCTTCAATATGCTTTATTTCTTTACCTATAGTGGCCCATAAATAGGGATGCTTTTTATAAGCCAGAGGACGCAGTAAAAGCATAGCGTCTCCGTATGGCTGATTTAGATATCGTTGCTTGAATTCTTCCATAACAACATTACGTTGAACATCTAACGATCTTATTGAAAATTCCAGTTGATTCATTCTGTCTGATTCTAACCAAAAAGCCGTTTCTAAATTACTTAAAGGAAAAGTTAAATAATAATTAGTTATATCATTGGTTGTGAATGCATTATTACTACCTCCAATTCGCTGAATGATCTTATCGTAATCAGGTATGTTTCGTGAACCACCAAACATTAAATGTTCAAACAAATGCGCAAATCCTGTACGAGTAGAATCCTCATCTCTAGCGCCTACATCGTATAATAAGTTAACCGCAACTAGTGACGATGATTTATCATTATGAACTAAAACCTTGAGACCATTTTCAAGCGTAAATTTTTCGTACTTAATCATCCCAATTAAAGTGATTTTTGTTCTTTAACATATTTGTTTTCGCTTCATTATATTCACGAATTAAGTCTCTAATAATTTGGGCAGCGGGCATAACATTATTTATCATCGAAGCTACCTGCCCAATTTCAAGCTCCCCTTCTACAGTGTCTCCTTCGAACATACCTTTTTTAGCTCTTGCCCTCCCTAGAATCTCTTTTAGTTCATTAACACTCGCTCCTCTTTGCTCTGCTTCAAAAACTCGTTGCTGAAACTCATTTTTTATTAACCGAACAGGTGTTACTGATTTAAGAACTAAGCGTGTATCCCCCTCTTTCGCCTCGACTACTTCATCTTTAAAATTCTGATGAGCTGAAGATTCTATTGAAGCTACAAATTTGCTGCCAATCTGAACTGCATCAGCTCCCAAAACCATAGCAGCCAACATTGCTTCTCCTGATGCAATACCGCCAGCAGCTATAAGCGGAATCTTAATTTGTCTAGCTACATCTGGAATAAGACACAATGTGGTCGTTTCCTCTCTACCGTTATGACCACCTGCTTCAAAACCTTCTGCCACTATTGCGTCAACACCTGCAGCTTCGGATTTCAAAGCAAACTTCACGCTAGATACAACGTGTACGACCTTAATTCCATGATTTTTCAAGTGCTGTGTCCATACTTTAGGATTTCCTGCAGAAGTAAAAACTATTGGAACTTTCTCATCGATAACCGTCTGCATATGTTCTTCAATATTTGGATAAAGTAGGGGCATATTAACTGCAAATGGTTTTTCTGTTGCCTGTTTACATTTTTGCACATGTAATTTAAGCACCTCAGGGTACATAGAAGCTGCACCTATAACCCCAAGACCTCCTGAATTAGATACGGCTGCAGCTAATTCCCACGGTGAACACCAAAGCATTCCCGCTTGAATAATTGGATATTTAATACCAAAAAGTTCTATTATTCTATTTGACATGTTGACAATTTAAACCCCAAAAGTAGATATATGCGCTTATTTTCTACTTACATTTGTAATGAATTGTACATTAAATAGTATTTTTGATTAGTAATTGCTAAAATATAATGCGTAATATCCTAATAATAACTGCTTTAATAGTCGCTCCATTTATTGGCTTTTCTCAATACTATGCGATGGATTATGGCATATTAGCAGGGGCTTCTCAATACCTTGGAGAATTTGGTGGGAATGAAAAAGAAGCACAACCTTGGATTTTAGACATGAAAAGTCAACAAACGCGATTTGCTGTTGGAGGATTTTACAGATATAGATTTAAAGAAAAAATAGGCGTATATGTTCAAATGAATATGATTCGTTTGGCGGGTGCAGATAATTTATCTACAAATGGTCCTCGAGTGGGAAGAAACTTAAGCTTTAGAAATGATATCATTGAGTTAAGTGCTAGGTTAGAATCATACATTTACCATGTTAACGATGTTGGTCATACTGGCCGATATCAACTAGATTTTAGAGCTTATTTGTTTGCTGGTATAGGAGTTTTTTATAATAATCCGAAAGCATCACATGAAAACTTTGGTGGTTATAATGCACTGCGGCCCCTTCAAACAGAAGGTGTTAAATACAGTGCTATTCAGCCGTCAATTCCTTTTGGCTTAGGTGTATTTTATACATACAAAAAGGTACATAGGATTGGATGGGAATTTGGTACTCGAAAAACATTTACTGATTATATTGATGACGCAAGTACTTTTTATTACGATCATGGGCCTGGAGCAGACCCAATGGTTTTAGCATATTCGAATAGATATGATCCAACACTTGATAAGAAACTGATTGGAGCTAAGAATTATGATGTGGGTGCTAAAAGAGGTGACCCAGCAGCTAACGATTGGTATATGACTACTCAGTTTTCATACAGCTATGTATTGCGAGGGAAACGCAACTTTACTCATTCACAGTATAGTTATCTCTATGGCAACAAAAATCGTAGACGTAGAAGTAGAGCCAAGTTCTAATGTTTTAAGAACTGTATTAGTTTAGATAAAGGCTTTTGATAAAGTGTGAAAAAGTTTGGTTTTAGATGATTAACTCGCCATGCTCTTCTATCTTCTAGGTTAGCTTTTGCTCGATTAATAATTGAAGAATTGCTCTTTCCTCCAACTCTCATTTTCACTAAAACTTCTGGAATATATTTAATTGAAATATTATTCCCATGCACGAAGCGAAGCATTAATTCATAATCCGCAGATATTTTAAATGAGGTGTTATAGGCCCCTAAATCTTTAAACAATCTCCGTTTAGCATAAAAAGTTGGGTGTGGAGGCATCCACCCATTCAGAAACATTCCTGCAGAATAGATTCCTGCTTTCCAATCACGAAATACTTTGTTCAAATTATCTTTATCTACATATTGTAAATCTGAATATATTGCCTCACAGTTATTTTCAATGAACACATCAACAACTTTACTAATTACATCTTTTGATGCTAGTACATCGTCTGCATGGACTAAGCCAACGATTTCTCCTGTAGCGACTTTGATTCCCTTATTAATAGCATCGTATAACCCATTGTCAGGTTCAGAAAAACATTTCAGAACTTTGCTCGAATATGAGTTTATAATTTCTATTGTACGATCCGTTGATTTTCCATCAATGATGATGTATTCAATATCTTGATAATTTTGAGCGACAACAGAATCAATAGTATCTTTAATCGTTGCAGCGCTATTATAACATACCGTAATAATTGAAACCTTCATACTATATGACGGTCTCTTATTTTTACGGCTGGATTACCTTTATAAACAGAATACTCTTCCATATCATCACATGCTACGGAATCAACCCCTAGAACAGAGTGATTTCTACATATAACTCCTTGTGCTACAATTGATTTCGCACCAATCCAAACACCGTCTTCAATTTTGATCGGCTTAACAATTAATTCAAAACTTACTGCAGAATAATCATGATTTCCACTCAATATTAATGCACCTTGAGAAATACAAACATGATTACCAATTTCTACTACATCTAAATTATCTATCCATACATTTTCTCCAATCCAAGTGTGATTTCCAACATGCAGTTTCCATGGGTACTTAATATTCAATTTAGGTTTGAGGACAACTCCCTTACCTATTTTGGCTCCAAAAAATCTGAGAATAACACGCTTAATTGCAGATACGGGAAGTAAATACGAATTAAAAACAACGGCATTTATTATGTACCATAAAAGCACAACAATTTTATTCCGACCAATATCAAACCAGTCATTATTAAATTTTGATAAATCTGTTGAATTCATTTTCTAATCACCATAATTACAAAACAAATCTACACTTTGTTTGACAATTGTCTCGTCTTCAATTATGCTCTTTGCGAACTTACTACTCGATTCTACATATTTATCAAAATCCTTCTGATCCATCTGAGCTGCTTCGATAATCGCATTGTTGATCTCATCTTTTCGTTTCAAATCTAAATCCCAACCTAAAACCCTTTCATTAAGATTCTTCCAAGGAGTTTGGTCACTTATTATCACTGGTCTAGCTGCCATAAAGCTTTCTAGGACAACATGACCAAAATTTTCTCCAAAGGATAGCAGTGTTAAAAAATGATGTTTTTTTATGGTTTCTTCAATACTGTTTGGGTGAATGGTTCCTCGGTAACTAATTTTGATATTGTTAGGCATTTTACTAATTAACACCTGACATTCTTGCCAATATTTTAAATTGTATAGCGTGCCATAAATATCTAAAGTAATATTTGCAGATTGTTTGATTAACATTTCCAATAATTGATACAGGTTTTTCTCAGGAGATATACGAGCTATCGATATCAGACTTAAGACATCTTTAACCTTCTTGGTCGATGAGGTTGGACTATTTAGGTTTACTTTATGCAAATTCGGAGCAATTTTAACCTTAGTATTTTCACCAATTGAATCATAAATATCTTGTTTCTCATTCTCATTTGTTGCGTGAAATTCTATACCTCTATATAGCTTCAACAACGAAGCTAAAAACAAGAACAAACGTTTTTTATAGAATTTAACTCCAATCGCACTACCAGCTAACATACCCCGGGCTGATACTAAAGCATATTTTTCCATACTTTTCGAAATTAGCAGAGGGTATATCGAGAAATATTTTGAATATATCCCATTGATATACATTACATCAAATTCTATAGATTTTACTAATTTCTTGAAAAAAGAAAAATTAAGATTACCATCTGATACGTAATAAACCAAAGAGCCATCCTTTTGCTTGTTCCAAAAATCGGATCTAATAAACTCATACGGCTCTGTATCGCAATAGTCAGTATTTCTTGTTACAATATAAAAATCATAATGATTCGATAGATGTCCGACCAAATTAGCACAAGAGGTAATTGGACCTCCAGCCTTAAAACCAGGTAAGTACCAATCTATAAAAAGTAATATCTTTTTTTTAGGTTTCAATATTATTACGCTGTAACCAATCTTCTAAAACAACAATATGCCATACCCTACTCCACGACACCTTAGGATCATTTTTTAAAAAAGAATTCCACAATTGGATAACCATCCCCTCTTCAAAAATGTCTCTTTTTTCAATATTTTCCATTCGATCGACACAAAACTCTCTTAGCTCATTTTTGAGCCATTCTGTCCAAGGTAGAACAAAACCCATTTTTTTTCTATAAATAACTTCATCTGGAACAAGTCCTTTAAATGAATCTGTTAGTAAACTCTTTGGTGTTAAAGGGTATTTTATCTCGTCCGAAACGGATAAGACATATTCTACCAATTGATGATCCAAAAACGGAACTCTAACCTCTAATGCACTGGCCATACTCATCTGATCAGTATCTCTTAGTAAAATATTTTGCATATAAGTAGACAGCTCATATACACTTACTTCACTCAACAAAGGTAAATCTACATTTCGATTCAGATGAGTGAATTGACCCAACAGATTTATTCTATCAGCACTGTTAGCCCCCGTTAAGTCATTTACCTGGCTGTTAAGTAAAGCTTTTCTATATGTGGGATATAAATATTTTGTTGATATTTTAGGGAGACTTAGAACTTCAGATATTTTTTCACCGCTTACCCTTCTTGCGGTTCGGGCGTATAATTGGGCAAATACTTTCCTGAAATTTACTGGAATTTTGTTTAAGTAGCTTTTAGAATTAACATCCGAGGCTTGTTTAAAAATTGAATAGCCGGCAAATAATTCGTCACCTCCCAATCCTGACAATGCGACTGTAATCCCTGCAGCTTTGGTTGCTTTTGAAACTAAGTAAGAATTAGGACCATCGCCACTTGGATGATCCATACTTTCTAATGCATTTGGTAACTCATCAATGAAATTCTCTACTTTTAACTGTATTTCATTATGGTTGGTTTTGAAATGTTTTGCAACAATATTCGAATATTTAGCCTCAGAGAATTTTTGATCGTCAAAAGTTATTGAAAAAGTATTTACGGACTTCGTAGTAATTTTACTCATCAAACCAACAATAAGACTAGAGTCTATTCCTCCTGATAAAAATGCCCCAAAAGGCACATCAGATATCATTCTTCTTTCCACAGAATCCGTTAGCAGTTTAGCTACGTTATCCAATACTTCCTTTTTAGAATGCGATAACACGTTTGAATTAATACTTTGTGTTGGCTCCCAATACTTTTCGATGGTTATATCATCACCACTCATTCTCATGTATGAGCCTGGCAAAAGAACATTTACATTTTCTACTATGGTTTTTGGCGCTTGGACTGTTTGATACTGCAGGTATTCTGGCAGAACGCGTTTATTAAGTTTTCGAGGCACTTCTTCTGAAGCTAGTAAAGCCCTAATCTCAGAAGAAAATACAACGCAACTGTCTTGAATGGAATAATAAAGTGGTTTTATTCCAGCTCTATCGCGAGCAATAAATAACTCCTTCTCCTTCTTATTCCAAATAGCAAAAGAAAACATTCCATTAAACAACTTAAGGCAATCCTCACCAAGAGATATGTATGCAGCAAGAATTACTTCAGTATCTGTATTAGTCTGAAATGGATAATCTTTTATTTTCGTCTTTATTCCTTGATAATTATATAATTCACCATTATATACTATAACAAAGTTCTCGTCTACTGAAAGAAACGGCTGATGGCCATCCGATGATAAATCAATTATTGCAAGCCTTTGGTGACCTAATGAAATGTTTTTATCAGAATAAACACCGCTATCATCAGGCCCACGATGCTGAAGAGCAATATTCATACTTTCAACTTGACTAGTCGATTGCGCTTTCTTCTTGTCAGTATGAAATACTCCGTTTATTCCACACATGAATTAACGAAATTTTCATCTGCCAACATAAGTTTTATTCCTTCTTCAATTGACAGTAAATCTCTTCCAAGTATAGCCAACATCTTTGTATTATCAGGCTGCCTTCTAGTCATATCTCCGTCTATTAAAGGCGGCAGATTAATAATCTTTGAGCTTGAATTAGTTAAACTAATTATCATTTTAGCGAGGTCAATTATTTTAATGACAACATCTCCACCAATGTTAATTATATCATTAATCATCTTGTTTTTATACAATATTTTAACACAAGCATCTATGTTATCATCAACATAACAAAACGTTCTTGTTTGGCTTCCATCTCCATAAAGAGTGATGTCTTGATTATTGAGTGCCGCACGAATAAAACGAGTTACAACAAAATCAGGACTTTGATTTACTCCATACGTATTAAAAAATCTAAAAATGGTGTAATCTAAATCATACTCTTGCTTGTATGATTTTAAATATGCCTCACCAACATTTTTAACAATA
This sequence comes from Flavobacteriales bacterium, assembly GCA_018669945.1. Taxonomy (GTDB): domain Bacteria; phylum Bacteroidota; class Bacteroidia; order Flavobacteriales_G; family NORP312; genus NORP312. The sequence goes on along the minus strand of JABHTA010000008.1, from coordinate 1,735 downwards.
GCATAAGGAACTCTAGAATTAAGTGGAGTTGTGTGTTCATGTTGCGGCAATTCTACTGGTTCTCCATACACCTCCGAAGAAGACGAAAAGAAAACTCTTTTAACTCCAGTGTTCTTGCTAAGCTCAAGAATATACTTTATACCATCAATATCTTCAAGAACCTTTATTGGGTTTTCTTGCGTTCGCGAAACACCAACTATAGCTGCAAAGTGAAATACATAGTCGAAATTGTTCGATGTCATCAGCTCTGAAATCCCTTTATACTTATTAACGTCGCAATTAATAAATTTCCACTTTGGTGATGGAGGTGGCAACTTATTTTTTAAACCAGTCGAAAGATTATCTGCTACAACGATAAAATTCTGTTGATTCTGTAATAATTTTTTGACTAAAGCGCTACCGATATTTCCCGCTCCGCCCGTAACTAATATTTTACACATTTGAAAATTTCATTATTGTATTAACCCAAAGGTCGACATTTATTTTATTACCTATCGCTGAACTAGCTTTCTGAAATTTAATTAATGAAGACTGCTCCATATCGAATATTCTTTTTAGTGCCGTTTTGATACTTGCAACGTCACCAGATTTAAAGGAATATCCATTAATGTTTTCTTCAAGAAAAATTTCTGAAGAGCCTACCTTGTCACTTACTAGGACAGGTAAACCTGATAATGCAAATTCTTGTAATGTTACTCCCCAAGGTTCAAAATGACTGGGTAAAATATAAACACCTGATTTAGATATAACCTCATTCATATCCTTTGGTTGTAAGAAGCCAAAATGTTTTATTGATTTGTGTTTCAGCCGATTTTCAAACTCTTGACCTGTTCCTACACACCATAATTCCCAGTCAGAACCTGTTTCCTCATTCATTTCTATAAATGCCTTCCAAAGGTCAAAAATACCTTTATGCTTAACATACCTGCCAACATACAAAATAACTTTAGGAAAATTTTGTTCTTTCGCGTCTTTATTTTGCAAATAAAAATTTCGAAATAACTCAACATTTGCAGTATAAAAACCTTTTTGAATATGATCTCTATCGAATCCTAATTTCTCTGCATAAATATATTGTTTAAACCCCGGAACCCATGCATGTGAGAATTTAGAACTTAAAAAAAAAGGGGCAACGAAACTACCCATTACTTGCTTTAAATTGCCGTTCCATTGATTATCTAAAGCTAATATGGTTGGAATTTTAGTTTTATACTTTGAGCAAATTTTGAGGTATACCGAATCAACCCAACCTGAGCAAATTATTTTGTCTGGGTTAATACATCTAACTGCTGCAAATAAATCAGATTGATTATTGTACTTTTTTCTCGAGTACAGTTCCACGCCATCTGCCAAATCAAATTCGAAAGGTGCTTCTGCATTAATCTCCCAATAAAAAACATGTACTTTATTTCTTGCCTTAGCCAACTCATTGAAGCAGTTAACAATATACCCAGCAAGTTCTGTATATAAAAAAACAAAATTCAATTTTCTAAATTTTTAATTGATTTGTACAGATATGGATATACAGTTTCTGCCATGTTTCTTTGCCCCAGTTTATTTAAATGAATATTGTCCCTGTATCCCTCTTTTATTTCATACTTCATTCCGTTTATAAACTCAATTTCATTTGTCCTAAAAATATTAATCCATTCCTCCCCATCAATATTATATTTCTGTGTTTCAAGTTCTTTTAATTCTGGGTGCAAATAAGGAATTAGTTTTATCCCATTCCGCT
>JABHTA010000213.1 GCA_018669945.1 Flavobacteriales bacterium | reverse complement strand
GCAGGCAATGCGATTGCGGGCAAGCTGTTAGGACAAAATAATAATGATGGAATTGCTCAAATTGGTAAAGCTATTTACCGAATGTCCATCCTTGTTGGAACCGTTTTGGGTCTAATTTATTTAGGAGGGTATGTGTTTTTTGGGAGCATCTTTAGTAACGACATTGCTGTAATTACTGTTTTTGAATCTATATTTTGGCTTGTAATAATTTCGCAACCGATTAATGGATTATCATTCGGGTTAGATGGTATTTTTAAAGGTTTAGGTAAAGCAGCTCTACTCAGGAACACCCTTCTTGCTGCAACTTTTTTAGGATTTGTTCCTACACTATTTCTTTTTGATTATTTGGGTTTTGAATTACACGCAGTTTGGTTTGCGTTTTTGGTATTTATGGCTTTCAGAGGTTTTATTTTGCTTTGGAAATTTAATATGAGCTATTCCGTAAAAAACTTCTCATGAAAATTGACTAAATATAGTTTTTCTGTTGCTCTCGTAAAAGCAGTGTAAAGCCATCTCAGATATTCCACATCAACACTATCATCGGTTAAATATCCTTGATCTACAAACACAGCTTTCCATTGTCCGCCTTGAGATTTATGGCAAGTTACAGCGTATGCAAATTTGACTTGTAAGGCGTTAAAGTAAGGGTCTGCTTTTATTTTGATGGCTCGGTCTCTCTTGCTAGGGATATGCATGTAATCCTTACTTACCGCTTGATAGAATCGTTTGTTTTCTTCTACTGTTAGAGAGGGGGTGTTCGCCATTATTGTATCAAGCAACATTTTTACTTCATATTCTGGCTCAGCGGGGTAATCGATAAGTCTAATTGTAGCGTCTATAAATCGAATTCCATAACGTTCTTCGATTCCACCAATTTTAGTTATTTCGATGATGTCGCCATTGGCAATAAACCCAGCTTTACTTTCTTTTGGTAGCCAGAAGTAATTATTTCTTACAACCATCATATAATCGCCTGAGGAAATTTCCTCTTCTTGCCACCTGATTCTTGTTCTAATCTGCTGGTTAAAAATGTTCGCTGTTTTATTGGAGCGACAAATAATAATGGTATCTTCCCATCCATAATTTGAATAGGCAGATTCTAATTCTTCTTCAAGATCGTATCCACTTAGATTTACAACATCGTCAAAATCATTTATATCAAACTGGATTAAATCTTCATTATTTTGTAGGGTTTCGCGAATAGTTGTTGCGTTATAAAGAATACCTGAACCTTGCGACTGTCTAACAACCTCAGTCAATTCAACTTCTGCCGCAACAACCGGATAGTTTCGTTTAATAAAATCAAGATTAAGCGCTGGGCTTAACAATGAGCCGACTGGTGGTAATTGCGCTGTGTCACCAAGAAAAATTAACCGGCAGCCCTTGTTGTTGTAGACATATTTAATAACATCTTCGAGTAAGCTAGAACCTGTAAAGTATTCTGTTTCTCCAGAAATCATTGATGCTTCATCAATAATAAAAACCGTATTGGAGTGACGATTAACTCCTAATGAAAATCCATCACTGCCATCAGCTTGTTTTTCAACCACATATATTTTTTTATGGATAGTCATGGCAAATTTTTCTGTGTAGTTCGAGAGTACTTTAGATGCTCTTCCTGTAGGAGCAAGCAATACAAAATCTAAGTTGACCCTAGGTAAGGAATTAACTAAAGAAATAACCAACGATGTTTTGCCTGTGCCAGCATATCCTTTTAAAACCAGTAACGGATTTTTGACTTTACTTGATAAAAATCTTGAAATAACCTCTATAGCGTATCGCTGATCATTCGTTGGCTCGAATGGAAAATTTTGGCGTAGTAATTGTTCTATTTTTTGAGATTCCACCCTTCAAATATAGACTGATTAATGGCATTTTCTAGTTAAAAAAAATTGTAGATTTGTCAACCTTAGAAATAAATAAGAAACATGAAAGAAGCAGTTAGTAAGTTCACTTTTCCGGTCATATTATTAGCAATAGGGCTAGGACTTTTGATTTTAGGAGTTAGTAATGACCAAAATTATTGGTTCATGTTGTCTAGTGGAGCCGTTTTTTTAACAGGAATTATTACTTTGTTAAATGCGCTTAACATGATTAGCAAAATGCTTCGAATGGTAATTTTGGTTGTTCTTGTAATTTGTTCTATTGGTTTGGCATGGTTGGATTATAAATCTATAGCGGATCCAGTTGCGTTTATTAAAGAAAAAGAAAGGCGTTATGAATTTGTAATTCAAAATTTGAAAGACATTAGAGAAGCAGAGTTTGCTTATAAAACGAAATACAGAAAGTATTGTAACAATATGGATACTCTGATGGCCTTTTTAAGGACCGACTCTTTATTGCAAATAAAGGCGGATGGATATATTCCTGATGATTATACAGAAGAGATGGCGATTGATTCCGGTTATTATCTGAAAGATACGACTCTTGTGGCTGCAGCAATAACTGTTTTTGATGAGGATTATTTGATCAATCATTTTGGAGAATTTAATTTAGATTCTTTACCATTTATTCCTTTTACCGCAGCGGTTCAATTCGAAATCGAAGCGGGTATGGTAAATAAAAATGGATTAGACGTTCATGTATTTCAAGCCACAGACGCTCAACCATTTGATGTAAATCAAATATTACAAGTAGGTTCAATGTCTTCACCATCTACCAGTGGAAACTGGGAATAAAATAGCTGTAGTTCAATCTTCAGTAAACTCGAATTTTCATTATACTGACGAGTCGTTTAACTCGTCTAGATCAGCGCATGGTTACCATCTTTCAATAGAACTGGGTTTATTAAGTTTTTCTTATGCTGTACTTGATGTTCAGGCAAAGAAATATGTTGTTTGGGGAAGAGAAGGGCACGAGTATTCTGATATTGATTCGCTCGTTTCTAAGCTAAGTTACTTTTTGAAAAATATAGATTTTTTATCTTCAGAGTATAGAAGCTCAAGCATAGCGTATTGTGGATTTTCTTCCACGCTTGTCCCGAATATCTATGCAGATGAGACGAAAGAAATGGAATTATTTGCGTTTAATCATCAGGAAGATAGTGGGCAAATTTGCACAGATAATTTATTGAACTTGGAAGCAAAACAGATTTATTCCGTTCCTGAAAAACTAGTGCAATGGATTAACCAAATCTGGCCAAAATCAACTACACTCCATCTAGGATCTGTTTTAATTGAGCAGCTAGTAGTGTTCTCAAAATCGGTGGATAAAATTTGTGTTTATGCTAATTTGAAGGATGCCAAGATGGACTTAATTATTGCTGATAATGGGCAGTTGAAGCTTTACAATTCGTTTGGTTATATGACATCAGATGACGTTGTATATTACATTTTATTCGCTTTAGAACAGTTAGAGATAAGAAACTATCAAGTTGAATTAACCCTTTTGGGAGATATTGATAGCCACGGAAATCTTGAGGAATTACTATCTGATTATGTTAAAGAAGTTTCATTTGCAAAAACCCAAAATAGAATTGAATTAAGTAGTTCATTTAAACAACCAAGTCATGTTGGGTTTAGCTTGTTTAATCAGTACCTATGCGTATAATCGGAGGGAAATATAAAGGAAAGGGCATATATGCTCCAAAGAATTTACCAGTTCGACCAACGACTGATTTTGCTAAAGAAGGATTGTTCAACATCCTTCGACACACCATTGAAATAGAAGGTGCAGCTGTGTTAGATTTATTTTGTGGAACAGGTAATATGACGTATGAATTTGCATCTCGTGGTGCAGTTAGCGTTCTGTCGATCGATCGTAATTTCAATTGTATTCGTTTTGTTAGAAAGTCTGCAGGGGAGCTTAAATGTGACATTATTAAACCATTGAAATTTGATGTATTCAAATTTTTAGATAATTGCGAGATTAAATTCGACATCATTTTTGCTGATCCTCCATATGAGTTGAATGAAATTCCTCATATAGCTAAAAAAGTAATGTCTAGAAATTTATTGAGCGAAAACGGGTTATGTATAGTGGAACACTCTAAAAAAACTGATTTATCAGAAGATGTTGGGTTTCAAAAACTGAAAAATTATGGAAACGTTAATTTTAGTTTCTTTTCTGAGTAACTTTACCATATGGAAAAAGTAGCTGTATTCCCCGGTTCGTTCGACCCGATAACAAAAGGACATGAGTCGATAATAAAAAGAGCGTCATTACTTTTTGATAAAATTGTGGTGGCTATTGGGGTAAACTCATCGAAGAAATATATGTTTTCGCTAGAACAGAGAATTAGATTTTGTGAAGCTACATTTAACGAGTCCAATATTTCGATCGACACATATGAAGGTTTAACTATCGATTATTGCACAAACATAGGGGCAAGGTATTTACTTAGAGGGCTGCGAACTTCAGCCGATTTTGAATACGAAAGCGGAATCGCCCAGATGAATAAAGCAATGAAATCAGAAACGGATACTATTTTTATGTTAACTCCCCCAGAGCTTTCGGCAATAAGTTCAACTATAGTTCGTGATATACTAAAAAATGGAGGAGATGTATCTCAGTTTGTCCCATCAGGTATTAAACTATAAATGAAACAATTTTTATTATTTTTTTCTATCATTCTGGTTTTTCAAACGAATGCGCAAACGAATGTTAAAGGTCTAGCGAAAGGATATGAAAAATGGACTATACGTTTAATCACATATCAAGATTATTTCACATATCAAGAGAAAATATTAGCAGAAACTCATGTTGACTCGGTAGGTAATTTTGAGTTGAGTTGCGATGTGAAGGAAACACAGTTTTGTTTATTGAAAATCGGAAAAACGCTCGGTGGAATATATGTTGAGCCTGGGGCGAGTTATTCGGTAAACTTTCCTCAAGTAGATTCTATTGCCATGAAGTATATGCAAAAGGAAAGCTATGTAACGTTAGATATAGAAGCTGATCAGGTAATAGATTTAAACAAGCTTATTAGGCGTTTTGATTCGGAATATGGCATGTTTACTTCGGATAACATTGTTGCTTTTGTTAAGAAATCTGCGGGAGATGTTGTCGATACTTTTGCTTTGCATCGCCAGAAAGCGTATTCGGGAATTCAAAATGAATATTTTCAGAATTATGTCAATTATAACTTGGCAAGGTTAAAATTCTCGGCTTATAAAAGCAAAAAGGAGTTATATGAAGAATACCTCAAAGGGCAACCTATTTTATATAAGAATGATTCTTATATGGAATTCATAAATCTATTCTACAAAGACTATTTCAAAACGCTGCCTCTTGTAAATTATGACAAGCTGGTTGAGGCGGTTACTGTAAAGATGGACCCAAGAGACATCTCAGAATTAATGCTCTTCAAAGGTTATTTAGAGGATACAGCACTAACGGAGTTGGTTTTAATACGTTCGTTATATGAAAACTTCCATACTCCAGATTTTAGTAGAAAGAGTATTTTATATGTACTGAATGAAATCAATTCGCAGACCACCGAAAAGGAACATACTCAGCTGACATGGAGCATTCGAAATAAACTTTCTGGGGTGGAGAAGGGCAGTTATGCTCCAGATTTTGAACTAGTCGATATAGAGGGAAACAAAGTTATGCTATCCGATTATTATAAAGATAAGTATGTATACATTGATTTTTGGGCAACTTGGTGTAAGCCATGTGTTCGAGAAATGAAACTAACCCCCAAATTGCATAAGAATTACGGAAAGGATGTTGTTATTGTGAGCATTTCCATAGATAAGAGGTTTAAATCGATGAAGAAATTTGCTCAGAAAAATAAGTACAAATGGACATTTTTACATTGGAATGGTAACGATGAATTGAAAGAAGTATATAAGGTAAACGCTATTCCGTTATATTACTTAATTGCCCCAGGGGGCAAGGTAATATACTCACCAGCGCCTCGACCTAGTAAAATTGAATCAAAATTCCAACGCATTAAGGCGCAAGGTATGCCAAAGAGAAAGTCGTTTGATTTAATTAGCGATTAGCTTAAAACAATCCGTGCAGCTCTCCATCAATTTTTTGGATAATGTTGCCTAAATCTTCTGGTTTTTCGATGAAGTTGTTTTCATCAACATTGATAACAAGTAATTTACCTTTGTCGTAAGTAGAAATCCAAGCCTCATACCGCTCGTTTAATCGCTTTAAGTAGTCTAAACGAATAGATTCTTCATATTCTCTACCTCTGTTTTGAATTTGGTTT
>JABHTA010000073.1 GCA_018669945.1 Flavobacteriales bacterium | reverse complement strand
GGGCAGAATGGTGTGGACCGTGCAGAATGGTTGGACCATTGGTTGAAGAGATTGCAAATGAATATGATGGAAAAGCTATAGTTGGAAAAGTAAATGTAGATGAGCATCCAAATATTTCAGCTAAATATGGAATTAGGAGTATTCCTACTATTATTTTTCTAAAAAACGGAGAAGTAGTTGATAAATCTGTTGGTGCTGTTCCTAAATCTCAGTTAGCTGAAAAGTTAGACGCAGCACTTTAATTGTATACTTAACGTTATTGAAAGAGGGCTTTGAGCCCTCTTTTTTGTATGGAAACATTAGATTATAGTAAGGTAAAGAAATTTGAATCTCTTGAGCTTCTTGCAAAGCAAGTTGTTGAGGGGTTTATAACAGGATTACATAAAAGTCCATTTCATGGTTTTTCTGTCGAATTTGCTGAACATAGGTTATATAACCCTGGTGAATCAACACGACATATCGACTGGAAACTATATGCGAGAACCGACAAACTATTCGTAAAACGGTATGAAGAAGAAACGAACCTCAGGTGCCAATTGGTAATAGATAGTTCGGCCTCGATGTATTATCCTGAAGCATCGAATAATTTTAACAAAATTTCTTTTTCTGCTTATTGCTGCGCTGCGTTAATCCAATTGCTTAAAAGGCAGCGAGACGCTGTGGGGTTAAGTGTCTTTTCCGAAAAATTAGATGTACATACTCCTGCTAAATCCAGTATAGTGCATCATAAAATGTTGTACAACCATTTAGAAAAAGTAATTGCAAGTGAAAAGTCGTCAAAAACTTTTGTAGTTGATGCGCTGCATCAAATAGCAGAAAGTATTAACAAGCGATCTTTGGTTATGGTTTTTAGTGACATGATGGATAACTCATCAACAGGAAATGATGAGCTGTTTTCTGCATTACAGCATTTAAAACATAACAAACATGAAGTTGTATTATTTCATGTAGTTGATAAAAAAACTGAAATAGATTTTCAATTCGAAAATCGCCCGTATACCTTTATTGATACAGAAACGGGAGAGGAAGTGAAAGCTCACCCATCATCGGTCAAAGATTCATATGTTCAGCAAATGATTGAATATAAAAAAGAGCTTAAATTTAAATGTTCTCAGTACCGAATAGACTTTGTTGAAGCTGATATTAGCGAGGGTTTCGAACAGGTATTGCGCGGTTACCTAATCAAGAGAACAAAGTTGAATTAAATATTAAGAATTTATTTGGCAAAGTATTAAAATACTATACTTTTGGCACTCTCGAAAGAAAAATACAATTTCCACTTTGATTGACTGTTGTCAATATTCTGAATAAGAATTGGAAAATTTGGTTTGGTAGTTCAGTTGGTTAGAATATCTGCCTGTCACGCAGAGGGTCGCGGGTTCGAGTCCCGTCCAGACCGCTAAAACGTCGCAAGACGATAGCAAAAACACGAAAAGCCCCTTAATTGGGGCTTTTTTTGTGTCAAAACATCATTCAAGAAAATTATAAATTGAGTATAGAAAGTTATTTGTCAATTATTAATTCATACTTTGGTCTGCAAAATCAAGCCGTATGATCGCATAGATTTTTAGGTTTAAAGAAAAAATAACATGAAATTTCGACAACTTTTAAAATCCTTATTTGGGGCTATATCATTCATCTTAATTACATTATGCTCTTATGCTCAGTGTACTACTATACAGCCCAGCGGGATTTTTTCTCCAGATGATGATGTAATTATGACGACATATCATTCAACTCTGGCCCGTATTTCTTCGGGATATATCGCTTGGGGTGAGGATATGGACTCAGATGGTACAGATGCAAATACGATTATTGACATTACACCTGCAAATGGATACAATTATACTGGTTCTATTATTAATATTGCTGTATCTGGAAATAGCGGTGCTCAAGGTTTTCTATCTACAACTGGAGGCTTTTATTGTTGGGGACAAGTTGGCGAGGTAGTTGATGCTGACTTTACAGGAGGTGCTGCTTTTCAGGCAATGACTGGAGTGCCCTTTTCTCCATCGACCGTGCTTAATATGCACGCAAGCTCTGATGTGCTTTTTGTTTTACTTACAACTGGTGAAATTTGGGTTGCTTCAACGGGTGTCACAGCACCAAATGGGACTGATGACACTGATGGTAATATCTGGCATCAAGTTGAAACATCAACAGGAGTGCCGTTGACTGGCGCACTTCAATTAACTGGAAATAAAGCTTCCGGATTTGCTCTACTTGCGTCAGGGGACATTTACGCTTGGGGGAACAACATTGAGTTAGGTGATGGAGGTGGTATTGTAGACCTTGATTTTGCAACACTTATGGTTGCACCTCCTTCTGTTCCAACTTACATAGCCTCAATTTTTGGAGATAGTAATGACCCGGGGCTATTAGTACTTGGCACGGACAAAAAAGTTTACGGTGTTGGTGATAATACGGATGGGCAAATTATTACTACAGGTACCGGTGTCGTTTCTACTTGGACAGCGATTCAAGATGCATCGGGAACAAGTGATTTAACAAATGTATTGTTTTTAGCTACAAGCCACACCTCAGAAGATTATCCTGGAGCCGCAGTTATTGTTGAATCAATACCTCCCTTTAATACTATTTTAACTTGGGGGCAAAACGAGACAAATTCAATAGCCCACCCAACAAATGGTAATATTCAAAACCCAACGATTCCTCCGTCATTTAATGTTGGAGTAGATGAGCCTGCCTATGTTAGTGTTGGAGGTCACGCGACAACCTTTTTAAATAGAGCCTATGGTGGGACGATTTGTTTTGCTGGTCATATTAGTAATGGCAGTACCGCGGGCTTAACTTCTGGGGATGGAAGTACATTTGAATGTATAGTGCCAACAGGATATGTGTTATGTGGCTTAAGCAATGCACCAGTTGCTATTGACGATGCTCTAACTGTAAATGAGGACACGACAAATGTTTACGTAAATGTACAAGTGAACGATGTTGACCCTAACGGAGATTCTTTAGCTACGAGTATCGTAAGTGGTCCAACCAGTGGAGGTTCTGTTTCCGTCATTAATGTAGATAGTTTGTTGTACTCACCTCCGGCAAACTTTACCGGAATGGATACGATTGTCTATGCTGTGTGTGATACAACGACTCCAGTTTTTTTGTGCGACACAGCAATTGTTGTAATAACAATCAATCCTGTTAATGATCCACCAAGTCAGGGTAACGAAACGTTAACGATAAACGAAGATGATCCAGCTACAACATCGACTGATTTAACAGCAAACAATACAGATCCTGACGGAACAG
>JABHTA010000084.1 GCA_018669945.1 Flavobacteriales bacterium | reverse complement strand
CAGGAAGAACATTTAGGGATATTGTTACCGTAGAATCACAACTGTAGGGGCCGATGTTTGTGAAAACCTCAGTACCTGTATGATTTGATGCGTTGTATATTGTACCATTAATAGTTAGGCTTTCGTTAGCACAAATTGTACTGTTTTCTGATGAGCTAAGTTCAGGAAGAACATTTAAAGATATTGTTACCGTAGAATCACAACCGTATGGGCCGATGTTTGTGAAAACCTCCGTACCTGTATAATTTGATGCGTTGTATATTGTACCATTAATAGTTAGGCTTTCGTTAGCGCAAATTGTACTGTTTTCTGATGAGCTAAGTTCAGGAAGAACATTTAAAGATATTGTTACCATAGAATCACAACCGTGTATACCGATGTTTGTGAAAACTTCCGTACCTGTATAATTTGATGCGTTGTAAGTTGTTCCATTTATAATTAAGCTTTCGTTAGCGCAAATTATACTGTTGTTAAAGCCGGTTAACGGCAAGAAAGTACAAATGTCAGAAATGTTGACTGGTAGTAAAAAAGTATCTTTAGCAAGAATGTTGTTAAAAACAATAATTTCGATTGTATCCAACCCAATGCTATTCCATAGTATGTCAAAATGATTTGTATTTATATTAGTGACCGTACCATTATTAACATTAACGCAGCCAATACTAAAGTTCTCATTGGCAGTAACGATATAATTTTCAGATAAAGTTGTTGCACTCACGGTATTTCCAGTAACAGAAATTACTTCCGGTTTTAATACATGTTCGTACATGAAATCTGCGGATAACATAAGAATTGAATCAAGATAAATAGGATTTAATAATTCAGGTTCGTGACCTGCGTTTTCAAAGGTTTCAAAATAGAAAGGGATATTATTGTTTGCCAGTACCGAACTAATAGGCACGCTACCATATAATAATGGAAACAAGGGATACCCGAAGGGATGTCCTGAATTATAGTTCACCACAGAATCTTGATCTCCATGGAATAAGATAGTCGGTATATCATCATCAATAGCATCACCAATAAAGGAAGTATCAATAATGCCCCCCCAATTACTAATCAGGCCATGAGTCATAACCTCTTCATTATTCCAGAAAGTATTACCTGAAGAATAGACGCCACCTAAATCATCAGAATCGAGACCAAAGCCAAAGCCTTGGTAAGAAATTGGTGCCTGACTCTGCTCCATAAAAGCATTATGAATTGAAGTAATAGCACCTGCGCTGTTACCTGAAGCTATTACGTTTGCTGTATCTACCCCATATAAATTTCTGTTTTCAGCCAAAAACCGCAGTGCAGCTTGTAAATCTTGTGTTGAACGATATACTGCTCTTTCTGCACTTTCAGTAATCAATGAATTGAAACCAATTCTATAATTAACAGATACACATACATAGCCTCTTTCCGCCCAATAGGAGCAATAGTCATTTGCCGGTGGATTGAGTTTATCCCCTATTAAATAACCACCACCAAAGAGAAACACAACAAGTGGCCGATAAGTCAAAGTATCGGAAGAGGGTTCATAAATATCGAGGTAATAAGGAGTCGAAAAAATAGAGCCAAAAGCTTTGGCTTGCTGATATTCTATATTGTAGGTTTTGGTAACACTAAAAGACGAATCAATATAACGATTTGTATTACAAAGCTGTGCAGAACAGTGTAATGAAAAAGTGACTATAAGGCACAAAAAGAGCGTCCAATTTCTTACAAATATTGTTTCCGATATAATAGTATTTTGCTTGATTTCAAATGTTTTAAGGGTCTTTCTACAAAGCATATTAGTTTTTGCTGTCGTAATTTTAAAATTTAATTGATGTCTTTCTTTGTAAGGATGACATAAGAAATCCCCCAAAAAGAAAATATGTAAATAATAGCTATTATTAGAGTTGTGTTTAATGAAATAGCTTCAGTTATTACCCCATTCATATTAGCAACTTGCACTCCTCCAGGTGAAGGGAAAGGTGTGAGGTTAGAAATGATTTTCATTGGAAAGAATTGGGCTAAATTATCGGGGACTAATAATCTAATAATTGATTCAACAAATATAGAACAGATAAAAAGAATAATAGATAAGGCAGAAGAACGTATTAATACCGCCATTATTAATCCTAGAGACATATATCCTAAGGATTGTATAAAGTATATCAACAAGTATTTAATATCTGTTAAGAATGGTGCTTCGCCTCCTGAAAAAGAACCAAAAAAGAATCCAATTATAAATAAATAAAGTGTGCTTAGTAATGAGAAAGAACTCATTAAAAGGATTTTAGAAATGATGAAATCTGCTTTACTATGGCCATCAATTACCTGTTGCCTATAAGTTTTAAAAGAAAACTCATTACAGATCAGTATAACCAAGAGCATTCCTATGAGTAAGTTAAACCAACTCGCTATGTAGGTAATGTTATTCCATACATTAGGAAATTTATACATAGTAGCAAAGTCAATAGGAAAAGCATCAATTTTAACTTGTCCAAATCCATAAAATACAATGGGTGTAAACAGAAAGAATAATCCAAAAATTACCCAAAAGGTAGAGTAGGGAATTAGTTTTTTATATTCTATTTTTAGTAGGTCTAACATTTATTTTATCAATTCTAAAAAGTTAGCTTCTAAATCAGGTTTTTGAATACTTATTTCAGATAGGATAATTCCTTTATCAAACAAGCTCTTGTTAAGATAGCTACTGTCTTTACCAGTTGCTAACATTAATGATAGTTTATTTCCAACTTGTTGTATGTTACTAACCCCATCAATTTGACTCAATGTTAATTTTAGACCATCTAAATTTTCTGATGCCACAACAATTTGTTCTTGATTATTTAATACAGATTGAATTGGTCCGTATGTTAAAAGGTTCCCCAGTTTCAAAACAGCAACATGGGTACATGTTTTTTCAACTTCATCTAAAATATGACTAGCCATAATAATAGTTTTACCTTCTTTGGCTAAATCTAGAATGATGGTTCTAATTTCAGCGATTCCTTGCGGATCAAGACCATTTGTAGGCTCATCTAAAACTAAAGTTTCTGGATTTCCAAGTAAGGCAGAAGCAATAGCTAAACGCTGCTTCATTCCTAGAGAAAAAGTTTTGAATTTAGAGTCAGCTCTATTTATTAAGTCTACTATACTTAAAACGCTATCTACTTCGCTTTCGTCAACTTCCTTTACTTTACAGACTATTGATAGGTTTTGTCGAGCAGTTAAATAAGGATAAAAATTAGGTGTTTCTATAAGTGAGCCGATATTTTTTCTATCATACTTTGAAGGTGCTTTTCCATTCCAAGAATAAGAGCCGCTATCAGCATTTAATACACCTAATAGAATTCCTAAGGTTGTTGTTTTTCCGCTGCCATTTGGACCAAGAATGCCGTAGATGTCTCCTCTATTAATTTGAAGAGATAAATTATTTAAGGCTTTTACTTTTCCGTATCTTTTAGATAAGCCGTTAATATTTAGGATAGCTTCCAATTTTTCTAAATCTTATATATGTAAATATATAGGTTAGATAAATCTGTAACAAATCTTTTCTCCTAAATTAAGATAAATTAATTTTCATGAACTGGTTTAAAGTTGTTTTAATACGAATAGCCCTTGAGATTGGTGGCTTAAAACTGGAAGCCTATAGAAGTAGTAATTCTATGAATATTGTTAGCTGTGGCCGTTGCTTCAAGAGAAGCGGAATCGTATAGATATAGCTCACCATATTTTTTAGATAGGTTATATGCCATATCCATAAAGAAGCCATTTTGTTTGAAACCTAAACCAACCGAATAGGTTGAGTAAGCTTTATTAGTTGCTAAATCAGTAAGACTTGATTTTCCAAAATAGCTGTAACCTGCTCTAATTTTAAATTGCTCAATTCTCCATTCTGTTCCAATTTTTAAGTTACCCGATGTAATATGATTATTTATTATAGCAGAGTTCTCATTAGCAAAATCATAATCTCCATTTTCAGATTGTAGCCGAGCTGTTTTATAATCTACGATTTCATAATCAGCACTTATAAGCCCTGTTTTTCCGACTTGGATGCCAGCACTTAAAGTTGCCCGATAAGGTGTAATTAATATGTAATCATATCTGCCTTCGGGATCAGAGTAGTAGAATGATGTGTCTTTAAACGTAGATTCCATGTCAGTAGTCCATTGGTCAGACATAATAAAATAAGTAGGTGTTTGAATGGCCGCACCTAAACGCACATAATCGATAGGGCGAAAAATAACTCCAATTTTGGCGTTATATCCACGACCTTGGGTGGAGATTGTTTCTGATAATGAAAAATTTTGAAGATTATTAGAGGTGTCTGTTTCAGATACTGTTTCAGAATACAAGGTTTCATAACTGTATTTGATTTTGTCAGTTGCTAATGTTGCTCCAATGTACAGTTTGTTACCATAGTTTCCACCAATAGCAAAGAAGTTTTCACCAATCGCTCCTTTTTCAATTAATGTTAGTGCCTGTGTTTGGCCATAGCTTTGCAATGTGCTTTGGTATGGAGATGTTGTAACATTAGTATCATAATCTATCAGGTAGTTTTGCCAAGCAAGGTTAGTACCCTGATAATATTGAGAATTGTCGTTTATTGTTGATGCATCTGCACCTCCATTTTCATTAAGATTATTAACCCATTGGTCTATTGCCGAGTTATTATTGTTAACCCCTAAGATACTGTATCTGTTATTGAAATTCGCAATTTTATTGTAACCAACAGCAAAGTTAATTTTTTGCCAACCAGTAACTCCTTTGCTAATATCGATGGAAGTTAAGTATCCAATTCCATTGAAGTTGAGATTTAACCTAAAGTCTGCTGCATTATTTCCATAATGATTTGTGTTTGTAGAATTGCTTACCATAGCTGTAGAAATAGAAAACTCAGAAGACCTATATACTCCTATTCCTGCTGGGTTAATTGATGCTGAAGATAAATCCCCTCCAAGAGCACCAAATGCACCGCCCATAGAGTTATAGCGGGCAGATCCACCATAATGAAGATTCGAATAACGAATCGCATCTAGCTGGTTCTGTCCAAACCCTGAGAAGCTTAGTGAAATTCCGAAAAGTAAAAACCAAATTTTCATAATCCAATATTATCTTGGTCTACTTGGTGGGGTTGATCTTTTATTACTCGAACTACTACTTCTTGATGGAGATGATGAAGAAGGGCGGCTATTTCCGGAACTTGGTTTGTGATAAGAGTTATTCGACCTCGGTTTGGAATACTTATTACTTCCACCTGAAGAACTTCCCTTGTAGCTGTTATTCGAAGGTCTTGTAGCCGGTTTGGTAGAGCTTTGCCTACTGTTGCCATTGTTATAGCTATTGTTCGGTTTCGTTGCGCTAGGTCTTGAGTTGTTATAACTATTTGTAGCCGGTTTGGAATACTTATTACTTCCACCTGAAGAACTTCCCTTGTAGCTGTTATTCGAAGGTCTTGTAGCCGGTTTGGTAGAGCTTGGTCTACTGTTGCCATTGTTATAGCTATTGTTCGGTTTCGTTGAGCTAGGTCTTGAGTTGTTATAACTATTTGTAGCTGGTTTATTAGAACTACTTTTCGATGGTTGTGCAGTTCCTTTAGAGGAAGTACCCATGTAATTATTTATTGTGTGCTGCTGACTTTGGTATGAGTTAGTTTTTGTCCCCGAAGAATAGTGTTGCGAATTACCACCTTCTTGCTTAAGTCCCGTATTTACAGATGAATTACTACTTGTAGAAGTGGGGTCAGCCATTTCGATGTTGGAGTTATCTGTTTTCGAACCCCCCGCAATATTAGAAACATCTTTTTGCGTTACCGTTTGAGTTCTGCTTCCTACACTATTATCTTGTACAACAGTCATTTCATAATAGTCGCCAAAGGTGTTAGTTTCTGTTTCCCCATTTCCAGAACCCGAAGCAGTACCATTTCTATGGCCATAGTAATTGCTATTATTATCATAACTATTATAGTAATAATTTGATGCATTGTAGCCATCTTCATAACCATTCCAATACCCGTTATTGCAGCCGTTATTAAATCCAGAGTATCCATTATTACACCATCCATTACCATAATAAGAGGAGTAGTAGTTTCCAGCGTAATATCCATTTCCACCCCATCCGTAATTATAGCCCCATCCGTAGTACCATCCATTATATGAATTCCATCCCCATGAATAAGACCAAGGGATAGGGGAGCACCAGCTATAAGTAGAATATATACTTGTTCCATAAAAATACGGATCATAATTGTACCAATATGTATTGGTATAATAGCTGTCGTAATAACTATTCACAGTTACTGGGTGGTGAAATCTTCTGATACGAGAAGCGTAAGCGTAATCATAGTAATCGTCTTCTTCATATTCGTAATAATCACCATAATAATTATTGGTAACATTACCCGTTTCATCATAATAAGACTCTGAATTTACTTGTCTTTCATTGGGTTCTTCAGAATAAGAATCTTGTACATATTCATTTGAGTATTCGCGGTTTGATAACTCATCTGAGTCAATTTGTTGCTGAGCAATTTCAGCTTTTCTTTGGTTCTCCATAAGCGCATCATTAGAAGTAAAATAAATATCATCGTCTTCGAAATTTGAAGCTTGATAGGCGGTTGAACATGCGGCAAAGAGAACCGATAGACAAAATAAGAGAAAAAAGTATGAAGTTTTCATAGTGTGAGTTTTGCAGATAAATAAACAATAAGCATGCCATGATTTTAACTTAAATAATGTCACAAAGGTTAGCCTATTAATTATCTATTTTTGTAGCTGCTTAAAAATAAAAAAATGGCTAAAGATTTTACAAGTAGAGAACAGGATTATTCTAAATGGTATAACGAATTGGTGGTAAAGGCTGATTTGGCAGAAAGTTCTGATGTACGGGGGTGCATGGTCATTAAGCCATACGGATATGCGATATGGGAAAAAATGCAGGCAGCATTGGATAAAATGTTTAAGGATACTGGACATCAAAACGCATATTTCCCATTGTTTATACCGAAATCGTATTTAAGTAAAGAAGCTGATCATGTTGAGGGCTTCGCCAAAGAATGTGCGGTTGTTACGCACTACCGATTAAAAAATGCAGAAGATGGCTCTGGTATTGTTGTTGACGAAACTGCCAAATTAGAAGAGGAGCTAATTATTAGACCCACATCAGAAACAATAATTTGGAACAGCTATAAAAAGTGGATTCAATCATACCGCGATCTACCGTTGCTTATTAATCAATGGGCAAATGTTGTTCGTTGGGAAATGAGAACTCGGTTATTTTTAAGAACAGCGGAGTTTCTTTGGCAAGAAGGGCACACGGCTCACGCAACAAAGGCTGAGGCAATCGAAGAGTCTGAAAAAATGTTAGGAGTCTATGCTGAGTTTGCAGAAAAGTGGATGGCTATGCCAGTATTGAAAGGTGTAAAAACTGAATCTGAACGATTTGCTGGAGCTTTAGAAACCTATTGCATAGAGGCATTAATGCAAGATGGAAAAGCTTTACAAGCAGGAACTTCACATTTTTTGGGTCAGAATTTCGCAAAAGCTTTTGATGTTAAATTTGCAGATAAAGAAGGGAAACTGGAGCATGTATGGGCAACATCGTGGGGGGTGTCAACGCGTTTGATGGGTGCTTTGGTTATGTCTCATTCTGATGATAACGGTTTGGTTTTGCCACCAATGCTAGCGCCAATTCAGGTGGCTATTGTCCCTATATATAGAGGGCTCGAGCAATTAGAAACCATCTCTAGTAAAGTGAGCGGAATTAAGTCATCGTTGGAAGAAAAAGGTATTTCAGTAAAATATGATGATAGGGATACACATAAACCAGGCTGGAAATTCGCTGAATACGAGTTTAAAGGTGTGCCAGTGAGAATTGCGATAGGTCCTCGGGATATAGAAAATGGAACGGTAGAGGTAGCTAGAAGAGATACGTTAGAGAAAAAAATTGTGTCTATGGATGAGGTTATAGATTACGTTGCACAATTAATGGTTGAGATACAAGAAAACTTATACAATAAAGCTGATAGCTACAGAACTGATAATACGCATGAGGTTAATTCTTATGATGAATTTAAGGAAGTGATAGAGAAAGGCGGTTTTGTTTTAGCCCATTGGGATGGTACATCAAAAACTGAAGAAAAAATAAAACAAGAGACAAAGGCAACCATTCGTTGCATACTGTTAGACACAAAGAAAGAGGAGGGCAGTTGCATTATAACCGGAAACTCTTCTCCCCAAAGAGTAGTTTTCGCTAAATCTTATTAATCATGAAAAAAAAGTCGACAAAGGAGCTCATACTAGATCAGTTGAAAGAAAAATCTTCTATGAAGCAAGATGTGTTTCATAAAGCCATTCAATACTTTGAATTATTAAAAGAAGTGTTGGCAGAGGTTGCTGCGGAATTAAAACAAGAAATGGCAAGCGCAGATCATAGAATTGATATTGAGTATCGGTCGATTGGGAAGTACGAGGCTGAGTTGAAATTTGCTGGAGATATCTTGTTTTTTCATATGCACAGTAATGTGTTTAATTTTGATAAAACTCATGTGATGCATAAAACATCGTATGTAAAAGCTGACGGACTGCGGGCTTACTGCGGGATGATTAACGTATATAACTTCTTATCGGACTCCATTAAATATAATCGATTTAATGATTCGGGATACTTGGTTGCTAGATTGTTTGTGAATAAAGAAGAGCATTTTTTTGTAGAAGGGAAGCAACAATTGAGTGTTCTGTATAATGATTTTATGAATAGTAAATTAGATAAACTGACACTTAAAGATATTGTACATGCTACCGTTCTGCATACTATTAATTTCGATTTATTGACACCTTCTTATACTCAACAGCAGGAGATTACAGTTCATGAAGTACACCAATTAACAAACGACATGAAAATTAAGACGGGTAAAAGACTTGGATTTAAATTTGAATCAGAATCTGATTCTTATTAAAACAAAAGAGCCGCTTATGCATCTAGAGGAAGAAGATTACCTTACAACTGTAACGTGTCCTATCAGCGCTATTGGTTCTGTATAATTATAAGGTGTATAGAATGCTTTCCATATATAGACATCGTTAGGAGCAAAATTTTCAGTTCCTTTAATTGTTCCGTCCCATTCTTGGTCAAGCTTATCTGATTTAAATATTAGTTCTCCCCAACGATCATAAATCATAAGCTCAAAGTTATTTAGATCAAGGCCTACACCATAAATTCTGAAACCATCATTAACGTTATCATCGTTTGGTGAAAACGCATTGGGCGCATAAATTGCGTAATCAGGATCTACAACAAATAGCACTGTATCAAAGTCGTGACAACCAGCTGTATTAACAACATCAAGCGAGATATAATAATGACCAGTATCACTATAAACGTGAGTAGCGTACATTCCGGTATCGTTGCGGCTATCGATTAGATCATCAAAATTCCACATGTACAGGCTATCTACACCAATAGAATATGATCCGTTTACTTCAACAGTTGGGTTTATTAGCTCGGTAATTATTGGATCAGTAATAAATGAAGCAATTGGTTGAGGGTAGACATCAATATAATCTTCAATAGAAACAGTTGAGCTACAATTATCTTCCGAAATAACAGTAAGAGAAACAGTATACAATCCCGAGTTTTGGTATGTATAAACGGGATAAGAGAAGTCGCCCGTATTGATGTTGTAATCTGTTGTATCTGCAATGCCATCACCATTAAAATCCCACTCAATTGTGCTATTATCCATACTAGAGCTACCATTAAAATGAGCTTCGAAAGGTGGGCACCCTTCATTCTCTAAAACACCATAGGATAAGGTAGGAATAGGGTTGACAATTACAGTAATAAATCCGGATGCAGGAGTAGAGCATCCGTCATTAAGTATTGCTTGAAAAACAGTCGTATCCGTTGGATTAACTTGTTGGCAGCTAGTACTAGCACCATTCGATAAATAATTATTGCTCCACGTCCATTCATAATCCATAATAGCTGTTCCACCAAACCCCTCAGCACAGATTGCTACAGGATTACCTAGGCAGGTTTCAACTGTGCCAGGCATAGTTACAATTAATTCAGGCCCCACTGTTACAAGAGTTTGGTTTGAGCCTGTACAGCCTAAGGCATCTGTAACAGTATAACTATATGTTGTTAATGTACTAGAGCCATTACATACTGGCATTGGACCAAATCCAGTGAGGGATGGATCTGACCAAGAAATGGAATAACCAGGGTTACTGCCAGAAGGCACTGCACCTATCATGGCGCATTCACCAGCGCAAACTTGAATAGTTGGAGGTACAGCAGTAACAATCAATTCACTTGGTTCAGATAATACATCGTAATCGATGGCAGTACAACCGTTATTATCAGTTACAGTTATGCAGTAGTTTCCTGCGCAGAGACCCGAAGCTGAAGGAGTTCCTTGTGAAGCAACATCGCACCATTCGTAATTAAGTGGTGTTGTGCCACCAGAAACGGTTACTGTTGCCTCTCCATCGCATTCACCGAAACAAGTAGGTTCAACAAAGCTGATAGAATTAATTATCGGACCTGGTTGATCAACAACTGATATTGGGAGTGAGACAGAACAACCATGATTGTCTGTAATTTCAGCTGTATAAGTTCCATAATATAATCCTGAAAGAGTAAAAGATGTTGGCCCTCCAGGATATGAACTTGTATACGGGAGGGTACCTCCCGAGCCATCGATTGTTACGCTTCCATTATAACCTGTGCAAACTGCATCAGATGAAGAGACGGTAGCCGTTAATTCAGTTGGTTCCAAAATAATTGCAGGACTGCTTGTTTCTGAGCATCCATGTTGATCAGTAACTGTGACGATGCAAGTTCCAGCAGGTAAATTGCAGACATTGTTACTTGTATTATTGGTACAATCCCAATCGTACAAATAAAATCCATTAGCACCACCAGAAACTGCCCAACTAATGCATCCATCGGACTCACCAAAGCAAGTTGCATCTGTCACAGAATGAGTAATGCTAATTGCACCAGGCTGTGTAATAGTAGCTACAGTTGTTGCAGTACATCCATTGGCATCACTTGCTACTACGGCAAGCGGTCCTGCATTAAATCCAGTTGCTGTAGTTGATGTTTGGCTTGAGGGAGTCCAAGCGTACGTGAAACCTGTTAAGCTTCCCCCACCTGCAAGAACAGACGCAGTTCCATCATTACCCCCAAAGCACAACACATTTGTTTGCGCAACAACACCTACTATTACAGCACTAGGTTCGGTTAGAACAATAGTTAATGAGCTTAAACAAGCTGCCGAATCAATAACGGTCTCTGTATATGTACCTGCAGGCAGCAGAACTTGGCCTACGGCACCACATGCAGGAGATGGCGTATACGGCATTCCCAACCAACAAATAGACGTATAAGGAGTAGTTCCTCCTGTAACATTGGTATTAATGATTCCATCGCTAGAGCCATTGCAGGTAGGATTGGTAGAGTTTAAATATGAAATATTTGGTCCAGAGATATCATTTAAGTAAAATACTTGAATTTCTTGGCAGCTGTTATCGTCTGTTATGGTTACAAAGTAGACATTGGCTGGAATACCTGATGCTGCAGAAGTAGTTCCAAAATTTGGATT
>JABHTA010000047.1 GCA_018669945.1 Flavobacteriales bacterium | reverse complement strand
TTGAATCTGCTCCGGTTGGACCTGTTAATCCCGTTGGGCCTGGCACTGTTGAATCAGCTCCAGTTGGGCCGGTTAATCCCGTTGGACCTGGCGCTGTTGAATCTGCTCCGGTTGGGCCGGTTAATCCGGTGTTACCTGTTGGGCCCGTTGATCCTGTTAATCCGGTGTTGCCTGTTGGACCTGTTGCTCCGGTAGCGCCTGTTAGTCCAACTCCTGTCGGTCCGGTGGCTCCGGTTAAGCCCGTTGGGCCTGTCGCTCCAATTGGCCCATTCCCTGCCGATTCTGCATATAATGCATATGGCACCGCGATAAGCTCAGTTGTGCCAAAATCAGAGAAAGAAGTCCCTCCTGCTTCATCTACTTCAACCTTTAAAAAATGGCTCGACAATCCCCAGTTAATTGCTGCAAACGATCCAGCAGATCCATTACCAGTGGTTATACCTTTTCCTATTTCAAGTTGAAACAATCCAAATTGGTTAGTGCTTACTGAATGGGTTTCTTCCCAAGTCAATGTGCCAGTAGGCGTTCCCGAAATAATACTAATACGAACAGAAATGTCCTGATCAACTAACTCGCTACCGTCTGAATCTCGAAGAACCCCCTGATAATTAACCCCGCGCTGAGCAAAAGAAATCAGTGTAAAAAACACGAAGAAACAACAAGTTAGGATTGCTTTTTTCATTTTTTGATAAACCTATATAATACGTCCAATTTGAATCCGTAAAAGTAAATAAAAATTATTAGCTATTATAAAATAGCCGTAACAGGCACTATCATTGGTCTGTGCCCAGATAATGAATTTGAATCAAGTTTTCATAATTGAACTGAAATGCACTAAATTTGCTTTTCATGGTTCCTTCAATTTTTCGAAATCCAACATTCCTTATAGGGGCATTGGTCGTAGCATTAATAGTTACGTATTCAAATCATTTTAACAATTCATTTCATTTCGATGATTCGCATACGGTTGTCAACAACAATTATATTCGATCATTAAATAATTTGCCAATCTTTTTTTCAGAAACTAATACGATTAGTTCGCTCCCGAAAAACCAAACGTATAGGCCTCTATTCACTAGCAGCATTGCGATAGACTATTGGCTTGGTGGCAAACAAATGAAGAGCCTTCCATTTCATATTTCAATGTTTTTGTTTTTTGCTGTACAGTGCTGTGTAATGTATTATTTATTTCGTGAAATTGTTGTTACTGTTCGGGCAGAGTCCCCAAACTGGTTTGCTATTATTCCAACGGCTTGGTATGCCCTTCACCCGGTTAATGCAGAAACAATTAATTACATCACCTCTAGATCAGACTCTTACTCCACCTTATTTATTGTAATTGCATTATTATTCTACATAAAAAAGAAAAAATTACGGAAGTACGGCCTCTATTTAATTCCTGTTGGTATTGCCTGTCTCTTTAAACAAACGGGTATAATGTTCGCTCCGATTTTGTTTGTATACATTTTTTTATTTGAAGCCCTGCCTCAAGAAGTCGATTTCAAAAATGCTTATTACTCAATTATAAAGACTTTGCGATTGACTCTTGCTGCGTTCCTCTTTTCAGGGGCGATGTACTTATTACAAGACCTAATGACTCCCAGCACTTTTGTTCCTGGGGCACATTCGGTTGCTCATTATTTAATAACTCAACCTTATGTTATATTGCGCTATTTTACAATCCTATTTTTCCCGTTCGACCTTTCAGCAGATACTGACTGGGGGCTGCTTAGAACTGTGCTAGATGATAAATTTGTTTTAGGGCTAACATTTCTCGCGGCAACTGTATGCCTAATTTGCAAATTTGCAATCAAAACAAAGTATAGGCCCGTTTCATTTGGTTTGGCCTGGTTTTTAATTGCACTGGTGCCTACATCAAGTGTCATTCCTTTGTCGGAAGTAACTAACGACCACCGGGTATTTTTTCCTTTTGTTGGGCTTGTTTTTGCTGTTGCTTATTGGGTTTGGATACAAATAGAAAATCACCCTTCGCTGTTTTTAAACTCAATGCATAAAAAAGTGGTAATATTCGCTTCAGTAATTTTGATTCTTTCAGCATTCGCCTACGGAACGCACCAAAGGAATATTACTTGGAATAGTGAGAAATCGCTATGGAAAGATGTTACGGAAAAGAGTCCTAAAAACGGAAGGGGTCTCATGAACTATGGTTTAGCTCTGTTAAGGGACGGCGATTATGCCCAAGCCGAACAATACTTTAACCTAGCATACAATTATCTGCCGTACTACTCTTATCTCCAAATTAATTTGGGAGTTGTGAAATCATCAACTAACCGATTGGCAGAAGCAGAAGATCATTTTAAAATGGCTATTCGGTTTGATGCAAAAAACCCAGAAAGTCACTATTTTTATGGTAAGTTTCTTTTTGAGCAACAGGAATTTGATGCTGCAATGATAAGTCTCGAAGCTTGTTCGAAATTATCGCCAGGTCATGTTGGTTCAAATGTGTTATTAATGAAACTCTATTATTCTCGTAAAGATTGGGATAATTTACGCAGAATATGTGTGTCTATTTTAAATATCTTACCCGAAGACCAAACTGCCTTGTTTTATTTTAATCAACTAGGCAATTACAAAACCCCAATTGAGTTGGCGCTGATCCAACTCGAAAATGAGCAGACTATTAAAAATTATGCCGCTCTAAGCTTCGCATATTATAATGATAGGCAATATCAGAACTGCATTGGGGTTTGCTATGAGATTTTGTCAATCGATTCATTAAATCCTCATGCTTACAATACCATTTGCTCTTCTTACAATCAGTTAAAATTATGGGATAAAGCTATTGCTGCGTGTAATAAGGCTGTCAATTTGAAGTCCGATTTTCAACTCGCTAAAAACAACTTAAGTTGGGCAGAGGTGCAAAAAGAATCTGAAAATGAATAGTTTCAAGAAAATTCTCAATAACCGCTTCTTCTTTCCTGTTCTTGTGATTTTATGGGGAATTGTAAGTGTCTTGTTTTTCGAAAAACTTCCTGCAAATAACGGTTTGGGTTGGGATGGATACCGGTACGCCCTTATTGTCCAAGAGCTTTTACTTAGTTCAGCTGTAGATAATTACACTGTTCTTCGCATATTTCCGCCTAGTCTTGTTCACTCGATTTTGAAACTATTATACGTTGAGCCTTCAGCTGCTCACATAATAAATTCTTTTCATGTATTAAACACATTGTCTATTGCCGTTGCGGCCTTCTTTTTTAAAAAATGTTTAGCTCAATTTTCAATTTCTCCTGAAAATCAACTAATCGCGTTTGTCCTGCTGCTTTTCAATTATGCGATAGCAAACTTTACATATTATTACCCCGTAATGACGGACTCAGTGGCGTTTTGCGTAAGCGCTATAATGCTCTATTGTTATTTAAGGAAGCAGACCTTGAACTTGTTTCTATTAACAATTATTGGTGCATTTACGTGGCCGTCACTTTTGTTACAAGGTGTCTTGTTGATCCTGTTTCCGTACGAAAACAATTACCCAGTTAAGACCTTCAATTCAAGAATACGCTTTGGTTTTTCTCTCTTTTCTTGTGTTTACCTCTTTGTGTTGATTGCTTATTTCGTTTTTTACTCTGGGCAAGACAACGAAGTATATGGGGTTCCAAAAATCGACCAAAATCTAATATTCACAAGTGCAATAGGTATTCTATTATTGTTCTATTTTCTACCTCAGTTACTTTTCAATAAAGCGTTCTATTACCCTGTTTCTTGGTTCACTAAGAGAACGCTAATTTCATTAGTTACATGTGCCGTGATCGTAGTAATAATTTTTGTTGCTAAAGACTGGTTAAACTTTTCTAATCGGCAATCACATTATTACAACTTACAGCACCAGCTTACTACGTCAATGGTTTTTGGGATGGCCAAACCTCTGATTTCTGTGGTGAGTCACTCAACGTATTTTGGTTCGTTATTTGTTCTACTAATTGTTTTATGGAACCCCTTTACAAAGGAAGTTCATGCGCTTGGTAAAGGGTGGGCTTTCTTTCTCTTCATTAATTTATTTCTTTTTGGACTTAAAACTGAATCCAGGGCAATAATTAATGTTGTTCCATGGCTGGTGTTTGGTTTAACAATTGTTCTTAATCAGAAACCCCGAAATAAGTGGTTTTCCCTCGCCATTGTTTGCTTTAACATTTTAAGTACAAAAATGTGGCTAAGTGTTAACTATGGAAGCGCAAATGGCGGATTGGATAATCGTGGTGCGGCTTTGTTCCCTGATCAAGGGTTTTTTCTAAATTTCGGGAATCGAATGTCGGAAAAGATGTGGCTAATTCAACTTGGGTTAACAATTGCATTTGGGATAATAATTTACTTTTTAATAAAAACAAATGAATATGGAAAACCGAGAAAACTCTGATAAAGTAATAACTGCTTGCTTATTTATTATTATCCTGTTACCCGTTGTTTTCCTGATAAAACAGCGTATTGAACAAGCACCAAAAATTGAAGTAACCCAAGCTGAAAAGCAAAACCCAAATAAAACCGCTGCTTTTAACGCGTGCTTAAATCAGGGGTTAGAGTACTACTATGCGAAAGAATATGAAAAGTCCATTGAATCTACGAAAAAGGCGATAGCTTTAAATCCAAAAAATAGCAGCGCGTACAACAACCTATGCTCTGCTTACAACGAATTATATATGTGGGAAAAGGCAATTGAAGCCTGCTCGCTTGCCTTAAAAATAGATTCGAATTTTACTCTTGCCAAAAACAACTTAAACTGGGCAAAAAACAATTTAAATCAATAAGCGTCGAAATCGAAGTTAGTAAATTCAACCCGGGCCGGGTCTAGAGTCCTTCCCTTGCCTATTAAATCTTTAAAAATAAAGTTAAGTGGTGATGGTCGCAACCAGTTTGGAATATTGAAATAAATTACTCGATTCCACTGTCTTGACTCATCTATTCCTATCCATAAATTTAATCTACTTGCGTTGGGCTCGTTTTGAACCTCTCTTTTTAGTTGCGGACCCAGGTATGCTTTAACTCCTCTTGTTTTCGTTGGTGAGTATACATCCTTGTTCTCTGAAAAATAATTCGATACGGGCTTATTGTACCTCCACTGTTTTTTTTCCAGGGATCTAACTGGCTGAAAATAAAAGACCTGCTTTTCTTGCTGCTCCGGAATTTGACCAACTCCAATCATCGCACGCAGCTGGGACACGATTTGAAATCCAAGTTTTGCTCTAAATACATGGATACTACTGGCATTTGCCACCCCAACTACAAACGAAAATCCTTGCTCTTTCGCGAATTCATAAGTCTTTTTGGCAAGAATTGTAAATATTCCTTTTCCAGAATAATCTGGGTGTGTTGCCGTGTTTAAAGATAACAATCCCATTTCTTCCTTTCCTTGTATGTATACATTAATCGGAATAGTCGCATAATGACCTATAATTTTATTACTATCATACGCATTAAACCCAACTACCTCCCCATCAGGATTATCAACATAAAGCCAGCGTAAATTTTCGTAACTCCAGTTTTTTTTGAAAACTTCTTCCAGCAAAACACGGCACTCATCTAGTCCTTGTTTGGTTGTCTGTATGTTTTTGATTTCCATTAATTACAATGAATCTATGTACTGCTTGTAGGGAATGATGTTTAGTTCAAATTTTTTTACAAGCTTGGAAATACGGCTAAGTGCGTTCTTTCGGTTATAGTATAATAAAAAGTTATAAAACTTATTATCGTTAATGTACGGGTGCATGAAGGGTTCTTGTTCTGTATCAATGTCGTAAGGATGAATATAACTTGTAACGGCCGTTCTTCTAATCGCTTTTTTAAAGAAATAATCAATAAGCGGATACGGCAACGCCCTTAAATATACTCCTCCTGCAAAGGGAACATTTAATATTGATGTCCCTGATAGGGTAATTGGCACTTCAGTTATCGCGCCCACTTTTTTTGGTAAATCTCCAAATCCTGGCCATCCAAACAATGGGTTTCTTGCGGGTAACACCGAACTCGAATAGGTTAGGTTAAATTCTTCTAGTATGGGATACACCCATGACACTTCCTCCGTTAAAGAAAATGTTGGGGCCCGATACCCATAAATATTATTTACTCCAGCTTTTTTTAGGGCATTTATATTCGCTTCCAGGTCTGATCTAAAATCCTCTTGATTTTGAGTTGAAACGGGTAAGTGTTTGTCAGAATGGCACCCTAATTCATGTCCTTCATCTCGGATTAACTTTATTAAGTCGGGATATTTTCTAGCCAAACTCCCTACGACAAAAAACGTGGCAAATGACTTTTTTTCCTTTAAAAAGTCAAGATATTTTTTTGTTAATTCAGGGACTTTCGGAGTATACATCATTCCGTTTGGAACCATATCTCGCACATCTTCTAAATCTACACTAAAAAGAAAATGCGGACTAACTTTACTTATCAAAGCGAGTTTTTTCTAATCAAGGAAAGTTGCTCTGCGAGAAGGCCTAAAAAGAAAAACAACACTCCGGTAGTTAAAGAAAACATTGCTGCAACACTTAGCCCTTCTCCGGCGACAAGAAAAGGAAGCCCCCAGCTAATGCCAAAAGCAACACAGAAAAAAGCTACAGGGAAAAAAATTTTCATTGGATTAAACAGCACTACAATATTTAATATCTCTCCTATAGTTTCAATCGCTGTTCTGGTTGAAATCGTGCTTTTTCCTCCCGTTCTTTCCTTTACCGTTATTGGTTCCTCAATCACTAAATGATTTTGATTAATAAAAACTAATGCAATAACATCGCTATAAGCCATAGAGTTTGGGCATAGTTTCAGGTACATTTTTGCTAGCTCAGTATCGTAAATTTTCATTCCGGAATTAAGGTCAGTAATGTTTATCTTCATCAACATTCGGGCAAAAAGCCGAATAATGCTTTTTCCAACCTTTCTATAGACGTTTTCTTTCGTGTCTTTTCTGCCTCCTACAACCATATCTGCTTCTTTACTTACAATGACCGAATGAAGTTGTTCTATGTCGCTAAGACTATGTTGACCATCTGCATCAATCGTTATGCAATACTTTGTCTTAGCGGCTAGAATCCCTGTTTTTATTGCTCCTCCATAGCCTTTATTAACCTTGTGGCGAATAAAGTTAATTTTCGTCTTTGAATATTCTTTTGCTAAAATTTCCTTCGTTTCATCAGTTGAAGCATCATCAACAATTATTACAGCGTAATTATTCTTATGGGTAAAAGCTATTAACTCATCGATTAATTTTGGCAAAGATGCCGCCTCATTAAAGGAAGGTACAATTATCGTTAATGAAGTTTGCAAAACATGGAGGAATTAAACTCTAATGCCAATAACAAGGATGTCATCTACCTGTTCGAGCTCGCCTCTCCATGATTCAATGGTTGTGTCGAGAAGCTCTTTTTGCTCATACATTTCTTTGTCCTGCATGCCTATAAGTAGTTCTCTAAAGTTCTTATACCTATATTTCTTCCCTTTTTCACCCCCAAATTGATCTGCGTACCCGTCAGAAAAAACATAAACCGTATCTCCGGACCCTAATTTTACCGTGTGATTTTGGAAATTTTGTATGCCACCAATAAAGGGGCCAATTGGAAACTTGTCTCCTTTTATTTGTTCGATTTCTTGCGAGCCAGAACGAATTATATATAGCGGATTATACGCGCCCGCAAACTGAATTGTTCTTGTTTTGTAATCCACAACACACATAGCCGCGTCC
>JABHTA010000209.1 GCA_018669945.1 Flavobacteriales bacterium | reverse complement strand
TTTTCATTTCTTTACGAAGCATTTGTTCTTCCGATTGTGAGGATAAGAATGCTGAATCTGAAAATGGCAACACTCGACTAATTTCAATTTTGCTGACAGGGACAATTTTCTGCCCTTTCTTATCAGTAACTTCGAAAGAAATAGAGTAGCGCAATTGGAACTCTCGGACTCTCCCGGTACCGGAAACGGAGAGAATTTTTTTCATTATTTTCGCATTGAGGATGTGTAATATTGCCTGGGCGTCATTAGGGCTATCTAAGACAATTGTC
Organism: Flavobacteriales bacterium; assembly: GCA_018669945.1. Classification (GTDB taxonomy): domain Bacteria; phylum Bacteroidota; class Bacteroidia; order Flavobacteriales_G; family NORP312; genus NORP312. The sequence continues at coordinate 2,108 of JABHTA010000209.1, read as the reverse complement.
TTGCTTGATGCTTGAATTCTTCGTTTTATATCGAGAACAGCTAACGGATCATTGGACTGAATATAAACTGACTCAAATGGCATCGATGACATGCCTCGAAGATGAAATCCACAAGACAAGAGAGCCAAACACGATAAAGAAGCGATTAATTTTTTTATAATTATTTTTCCTTGTTCTAAGAAATAGAGCTTCCTGAGGATAGTAACAGCAGAAAAAACAGCCACTTGTTACATAATAAATAGACTTGTCAGCCAACAAGAGAAACATAGTAAAGCATAGCGTGGCGATTATTAGCAGGCTGTTGTTGCAGAGCATGCAATAATGTGACAAGTCTCATCATTATTGATATATTTGCCAAAAATATTATGGAAAAATTATGTTACTGTCAAGAGAAAACGGGATAAGACAGTTGTTCTAGTAGAGTTAAACCAAGCAATTATAGCCTTTGATAGATAAATTTTTGATGTGGGTGAGGATTGGAAATGTAACTAGAAGTATCGTGATTAATAGTTGTGGGTGAATGATTTTAACTATAAGGCAGTTGTAGTAACATTTCGTATTCGTGAAGCTGTGTTTGGTGAGATAATAGATTAACTGAACTAATCGCATAATAAAAATTAGATAACTTGGAGCGTGCTAAAGATATTGTTTCTGCGGTAGCCCTTAATCCTATTTTTAGGCTATACGACTTTATAAGAAAAATAACTTTAAATTTTAAATAAGCTTTGTTTTGATAGCCAGTTCTTCTAGCTGAATCTAGAGCAAGCCCCCCCCAAACTAGCTAAATAGACCAAACGATTTTGTACAATCTATGCGTACGTTAATAACTTATTTCAAGGTCTTTCCCAAGCGCAGCTTTTATGTGTTGATTGCATTTTTGGCTGCAGGTGTTGCGGAGGCGCTTAGCCTTACCGCCATTCTTCCTTTGCTATCAACTGCTGTCGGTGAAACGGCCGATTCGCCTGTTGGTAAATTTGTTGTGCAAATCCTTGATGAGGTGGGTCTTACACCCACAATAGGCACAATGCTGTCTATTATTCTTTTTGGGATTGTTTGTAAAAATTTGTTGCTATTAGTAGCAAATAGGCAAATCGGGTACACAGTTGCTTATATAGCTACGGCATTACGCTTAGAGTATTTAGAGGCAATGCTTGCCAGTAGTTGGCAATATTCCCTGCGCCAGCCTGTAGGAGCGATAGCTAATTCAATTGCTACAGAGGCTAAACGCGCGGCGAATGGTTTTGAACAAGCTGCAGCTGTACTTTCATTGGCAATACAAGTATCTATTTATATTATTATTGCTATGTTTGTTTCATGGGAGGTAGCATCGATTTCGCTTATAGCAGGCATAATTTTCCTATCCGCAATGTATCAGATAATTCGTGTTACACGTAAAGCAGGATCTAAACAAACGGTTTTATTAAAGAGCTTATTGACTTACTTGGCCGATGTGCTTGGCTCAGTAAAATCATTAAAAGCTATGGCACGAGATAAAGATGCAGATTTTGTCTTGCGTTCTCAAACTAAACAATTAGAAAAAGTTGCTCGTCGGGAAGTAATAAGTAAAGAAGGTTTAAAGTGTGCACAAGAACCCTTGCTAGCTGTTTTTACGACAGGAGGTCTGTATGCGATTCTAGTAATATGGGAGCTTCCTCTTCCGGCAGTAACAGCGATGGTCATATTGTTTGTTCGGATACTTTCTCAATTGAGCAAAATGCAACGACGCTACCAACTTCTTGTAGCAGATGAAAGTGCTTATTGGGCAATAAGGGGAGCATCCGAGTTTGCTCGTTCTGCTGCCGAGATAAAAACAGGTATATTGCATCCAACCCTGAAACAGGGAATTAGTGCGCAACATATTAAATTTAATTACGGCACAAAAAATATTTTTCAAGACTTGAATGTAGAAATTCAAATAAATTCTCTCACGACAATTATAGGGGAGTCTGGGGCAGGAAAAAGTACGTTTATTGATCTCATCTGTGGGTTGGCAGAACCTAAATCTGGGGATATATTTATTGATGGAATACCCTTAAGAGAGATTAATATTCGGGAGTGGAGAAAATTAATAGGGTACGTGTCTCAAGATACGGTTCTATTACATGAGA
>JABHTA010000208.1 GCA_018669945.1 Flavobacteriales bacterium | reverse complement strand
TGAAAATTCGTGGATTGCCAGCCCTTGTTATGATTTATCTTTACTAGAACGCCCTATGGTTAAAGTATGGATTAATTCAGCTATGCAAGAAAACGATGGAGCTGTTCTGCAATCTACTATCAATTCTGGAGTATCGTGGCAAAATGTTGGTGCGGTTAATACTGGAATCAATTGGTTTAATTTAAACGGACTTGAGGGCAGTCCTGGAGAACAATCTATTACGCAGGGTAATGTTGGTTGGTCAGATACAACTAGCTCTTGGACGGAAGGAAGGCATAGTCTAGATAATTTGTTAGCCGAAACAAAAGTTCGTTTTAGAATTGCTTTTGGATCAAATAATTCCGATAGTTCAAGTGCTGAAGGAATTGCATTTGATGACATCTGGATTGGCGATCGAGAAAGACTAGTATTACTCGAACACTTTACTAATTCTGGCATTTCGCCAAATATTTCTGTAAATACTATTGTTAACAGTAACCCGAAGGATGTAGTTGATATCCAATATCATACTTCTTTCCCAACAGATGATCAGTTTAATACTGATAACCCTGCAGATCCAAGCTCCAGAGTATTATTCTATGGTGTTACACAAGTCACCTACTCGCATATGGATGGGAACCAATATTCTGGTAATAATTGGACTCAAAATGATCTTGATTTTAGAATCTTACAAGACCCACAATTCGACATCGAGCTAAGTTCTACAATTATTGGGTCTGTAATTAAAATCAACTCAACAATTACATCACGCAATGATTTGGATAGTTCTGACATTACACTTCAAGTTGCTATTACAGAATCGAACATCAACTTGGGAGGCTCAAATTATAGTAGTGTTCTTAAAGCCTTACTGCCTGACGGAGCTGGTATAAGCTATGAAAAAGCATGGTTAGCAGGAGAATCTGTAACAGCATATAATAGTTACGACCTTACCAACCTTTATGATGAACAGTTATTCGAAGTAATTGCGTTTGTTCAAAACAATACTTCTAAAGAAGTATATCAAGTAGCATTTAACGACTCTGCGCAATTATCTTCTTCTGTTATTGTTGAACAAATAGTTGATAAACTGAACTACGACTTTGCTCTATTTCCGAACCCCACAAGTAATAATGCCACATTATTATTAGGTGATGAAATAGTTGGCGATATTCAAGTGGTTATACTAAACCAAATGGGACAAGTTGTTTCAACTGAAATATTAAGTGATGGAACAACTAAATCGCAAATTGATTTAAGCAGCCAACCTTCAGGAGTTTACTTTGTTCAAATAAATTCTCAAGGGCATAATTTGGGTGTCAAAAAACTCATCGTAAATAAATAGTCAAATCCCCCGATTAATTTTGGGGGATTTTTTTTGGCACAATTTTTAAAAGATATGAACAACTCTGGTTTATTACCATAAATATTTATTGATATTTGCCGCAAACACAATGTTAATTATGAAAAAGAAATTTTTAGTCCTACTATTTGTAGGATGCGCTCTACTCAACTTATCTGCTCAAGAAACTGAAACTAACATAAGTCCAGAATTTACTAAGCTCAAGGAAATGTATGAAAAGGAGAAATACGAAGACTGTGCGTTTAAAGCAGAAACAATGACTATGAAGGACAAGTTTCGCTCTGCTCCGGAACCTTACCTATTCTTGGCAATGTGTAACTGGAGAATTCACGAAATTGGCGGAGAACAATTAGAATTAGATTATCCAAAAGCTTACGGAGATGCATTTAAATATGCAGGGAAATTCAGAAAGAAAGATAAGAAGAAAAAGTTATTTGAAGAGTACAAAGAGTTTTTCGACCAGCTTAAAGATGCTGGAGTTCGAGATGCTATCGATTTCTACCTGTCAAACAACTTTAGAAAAGCCGCATCAACTCTAAAAACAGTATATAAAGTTGTACCCGAAAGTACTGCAGTTAAATTTTCTAAAGGTGTTTGCGATATAAAAGCAAACAACCTAAGCGAAGGTGGTTTATGGATCAAAGAATCTTCAATTGAATTGCAAAAATTAGCTAAAGATCGAAGTTTCGAAAAAGATCCTGCTACAGACGAAATGTTAGCAGATGCTTTTGTGATATATTCTGATTATTTAATAGAAAAATCTAATGCGGATTCTGCAAGAAGCACAATTCGCTTAGGACAAGCGCTACTAGGTGACCATTACAAAATTGAAGCTCAGGTAGAAAAGCTATTGAACTAATTATTTTCTCAATATCGATTCTTGCTTATTTTCTTATCCTAGTTATTTCAAATCCATTTAGGATATCTAAGTTTAGCACTGAATTATCACTAATTGCAGAATTCCTTAATTTCTAGCAATACTCGTTCAACATCATCTTGATTTATACAATATGGCGGAAGGAAATAAATTACATTTCCTAAAGGACGTAAAATTATTTTCTTCGACAAGAAGTGATTGTAAATCTCCTCTCGCTTATTGTTAAAATAAGATGACTCACTTTCAGTTTTTAGTTCAAGAGCAACAATTACGCCCTGGCATCTGACATCTGAAAACATCGAATTGCCTTTCATTTCCGCAACAAATTCCGCAAATCGCTTTTCAATTCTAGCAATATTATCCCAAGTTTGTTGCTCATCAAATAAATCTAAACTGGCACAAGCTGCCGAACATGCAACAGCATTAGCCGTAAATGAATGCCCGTGGAAAAACGTTTTTAACTTATCGTCTGAAATAAAGGCTTCGTAAATCTCTGAAGTAGCTACGGTTAATCCCAACGCCATTGCGCCTCCAGTTAATCCTTTCGACATACAAACCATATCTGGTTTCGTGGTGATATAATCAGTAGCAAATAACTTACCTGTTCTCCCAAATCCAGTCATCACCTCGTCCGCTATTATTAAGACTTTTCGTTCCCGACAAAGTTTAAATATCTCTTCTAAAATTTCTGGAGAATACATTCGCATTCCAGCAGCCCCCTGAATTAACGGTTCAACAATTATAGACGAAATATCATCGGCTTTTAACGTCTCTTTAAGTGCCGAAATCGTTTTATTCTCCTCCCCTTTTTTAGGAAACGGAATTGGCAAAACGTCAAACAAAAATTGCTCAAAAGGCTGATTAAATCCACCTCTTGCGCTTACTGACATGGATCCAAACGTATCGCCATGATAAGAACCAACTAATACAATAACTTTATTCTTTTTCTCCGATTTGTTATCCCAGTATTGAAACGCCATTTTCAAGGCAACTTCAACTGCTGTAGATCCGTTATCGGAGAAGAACACCCGAGATTGATTTGGTAATTTTTCTAAAATTCGTTCAGCTAACTCAACCGCTTTAGGATGAGTAAAGCCAGCAAAAATACTGTGCTCTAATGTAGATAACTGCTCCGAAACCTTTTTGGCGATATGAGGATGGGAATGCCCATGCGTATTAACCCACCAAGAAGAAATAGCGTCCAAATACCTATTTCCTTCTTCATCAATCAGGTAAGCTGCTTCCCCTCTAACAATGGGAATTGTATCTACCGCTCCTTTTATTTGTGTATAAGGGTGCCAAACTACCTGTTTATCACGTTCTGATAAATTCATGCTACGAAAGTAAAGGAATGTTTTCTATTTATTAACTGCATGGAATTAGCAATTATTTTGCCGACTCAGGATTCTATTAGATTTGTTATCAATACTTAATCTACATACCAACTATCTCCACTTTTTCCTCTACTAGCTCCCGATGAAGGGATACGATATGTTAGCCCTAACACACCTGTAGTTTGGGAACGCAAACTATAAGTAGTTACTGAGCTAGAGGACCAAGTCGGAGTCACCGAAATATTAACATCGTTAAAAACATACCCCACGCCAACGTCTAGAAAAATCTTTTTTGATTCACCTAGACCAAATTTCCAACCACCAAAGACAGCTGCACTGTAATATCTTTTTTTACTCCCTGAGCTATACTTTTTCGTGCCGAAAACACCATATTCAAGGTTGAGATACAAGTTTTTATAACTCAACTGACCACCAATCTCATAGGTTAGCATACCGGCATAACCTACCCCAATTAACAAACCACTTCCTTTGTAACCAATTATTGTCTTCGTTCCGAAAATACCATAATTCATTCCGACACCAACTCCAAAATCTAAAACAGAATTGGGAATTACATCAAATAAAGATGATCTATTAGAATAACTAGAAAACGCAATAATACAGAGCAGAAAAGAAAAATTAATCCGCATTAATAAGTTCTGCATAAGACCCTCAATGTCACTTTTAGATGCTGAAAAATTCCATTTACTAGAAACCTAATGTATCAAACATTTACAGAAAGGAAATCTTTTATGTTCTCTTCTACTCGTTTCATAACATCGGTTGTGTCACTTTTCACAAAAGTATCTCCGGTAATTTGCTCGTAAAGCTCAATATATCTTTCAGAAATAGAATTAACTAAGTCTTCATTCAT
>JABHTA010000207.1 GCA_018669945.1 Flavobacteriales bacterium | reverse complement strand
TTTCTGTAACATTATTTGCTCGAAAAAATGGGTGAAATAAGTTAGGCATTTCCGACTTTGGAATACCCATACCATAATCTTCTATTGTTAAGCTAAATCCTTTTGAAATAAAGGAGATTATTAATTTAGGATTGCCTTTTCCCAAAGAATACTTAAAGGCATTACTAAATAAATTAGATAGTGAATGAGATAGTAATTTAGAGTCTAAATAAACATTGTACGGTTCGCCATCTGTTATAATCTCCATAATTCTTCCGTCATGCTGAACATCATCAAATTCTTCAGCCAATTTCTGACAAAAATCGACCAAATTTAATTCTTCAGGTTTGACATCAACGTTTCCAGATGTCAATTTACCTAAAATAAGAACATCATCCATTATTTCGGTCATTTTGCCAATTTCTCCTGTGATACGACCGGTTACTTTTTGAAATCTTTTGCTAGTTTCTCCATCCATATTATTCGATAGCATTTCAAGTAATTCCGAATTTGACTGAATGGCCGCTAACGGGGTTCTAAACTGATGCGAAGCGGTTGAAACAAAGCTGGTTTTTAATTGCCCTAATTCTTGTTCTTTTATTAAGCTGCGATTCAATTCATTAGTTTTATTCTCTAGATGTTTGTTTTGATTTTCCAAACTTTCCTGCATTTTTGTAATAGAAGAGTTAAAAAAAAACAATATTATGATAAGCATCCCGCCGGCGGATAATGTATTCACCATGGAAACATATTTTAAAATTTCACTGTTAATATCGTAAACTGCCGTAAAATTTGAGAAAGTCAAGAATAAAACTACATATAAAGTGCCAACTAGAATCAAATAAATTGCCCTTTCCCAGTTTTTCCAGCCTGTATATATCAAAAGGGCTGATGGCAGGATAATAAAATAAATATTAAAATTACTTTCCCATCCAATGAAATAATTTGCCATAATTATTCCTATACCTACATTTATACTGCCCAAAACAAAGGGAGTTTTGATCCAATTGTTTTTGAATAATTTTCGCCACAACAAAAACAGAAAAAATGTTGTTGCGCTGTAAATCCACATTTCTGGGACTTTAATGATGAAATAAAAGATGGTTAAAACAAAATGTAGAAAACAAGTAGAAGAAGCTGCGGCAACCATCGAATTTGTAAAACGATCGCTGGTTATCGAATGGTGTTCTGCACGTTCTATAGTTTTTGTCATAAAAACCTATTTTATTCCTTATTGCCTAATGCAAAGGAGTATTGAATTGGCTGCAAAAATAAGTGAAACCAATAAAATTTCACCCTTTATTCCTTAATTTAGTTGAAGTGCAAAGGATGATTATTATCGTTACCGCAACTTACTCAACCTTAACCTCTCTAATTGCCATATTTTTCCCGTAACACGTATTTTTTAAAGCTTATTTCAAATTTAGTGCCGATTCCTTCAGTTGATTTTCCTGTTAATATTCCTTTATTTAACTCAATATATTCCTTTGCAATACTTAGGCCTAATCCCGTACCTTTTATCTCTGTAGCATTATTTGCTCGAAAAAACGGGTGAAATAAGTTAGCGATTTCCGCCTTAGGAATACCAATACCATAGTCTTCTACTATTAAGCTAAATCCTTTTGGTTTAAAGGATACTGTTAATGTAGGATTGCTCTTCCCTAAAGAAAATTTGAAGGCATTGCTTAATAAATTAGATAGTGCTTGAGATAGTAATTTAAAGTCTAAATAAACATTATACGGTTCGCCTTCTGTTGCAACATTTATTATCCTTCCGTCAGTTTGTATATCATTGAATCTTTTGGCTAATGTCTGACAAAAATCGACTAAATTAATTTCTTGAGGTTTGACATCAATGCTTCCAGATGTCGATTTACCTAGAAGAAGAACATCATCCATTAATTCCGTCATTCTAGCAATTTCTACTGTAATACGATTGGTTATTTTTATACATTTTTCTTGATTTTGTTGTTCAACATCGCGAGCAAGCATGCTAAGTAATTCGGAATTAGCTTGAATGGCAGCTAGTGGAGTTCTAAATTGATGCGATGCTGTTGAAACAAAGGATGATTTTAATTTACCTAGTTCCTTTTCACGTTCTAATGATTCTTCAAGTTCTATAGTGCGATGTTTTACTTTTTTTTCTAGGTTTTCCTTGTATTCGTTAATAATAGTAATATCCTGTCCTACACCAAGCACCCCAACAATTTCACCATCCGAATTTCTTCGGGTAGATGAGTTGAGAAGTACCATTACACGGCTGCCCTCTTTGGTAAATAGAGGAAATTCGTAGTTGGCAGTTTCTTCTCCTTTTAACGCATTGTCTAGCACAAGCTTTACGGCCTTTTGGTAATCTTCAGTAATATAGGTTTTAACTAGGTTTTTACCGAAAACTTCTTCTTTTTTGAAGCCCGTAATTTTTTCAGAAGTCTGGTTCCATTCGTTCACTTTGCCATTAGCATCGATTCCGAAAATTGGTGCATTAGCCGTTTCAAGAAAATGACGCAATTCCTGGGCTACAGCTTCTGATTTTGTTCGGAGTGTAACCATTTCCGAAATGTTTTGTCGCAGCTTTAAATTAGAATTTTCCAGTTTATTCGACTTTTCTTCAAGGTTATCGTTCAACTGCTTTAGTTGTTCTTGGGCCGTTTTCTGGGCCGTTATATCTTGGGCTATTCCTGTCATGAAAAATGGTGTGCCGTCAGTGCTTTTAATAATTCGAGTGCTGCTGCTAATCCATTTTATTTCTTTATCTAGAGTTATTATCCTATATTCTAACTCAGTAACACCAACGCTAAAAAGAGGCTCGTTATCTTTTTCAACTTGTTGTATATCATCTGGGTGAATCATATCCTTCCATAGATTTGGGTTTTCATACCAATCTGCCATGGGGAAACCGTATAGCTTAACCACTGAATCACTAACATACTGCATTTGGTAATCAGGCAGGTTACGGCCCCAAACAACTTCTT
>JABHTA010000146.1 GCA_018669945.1 Flavobacteriales bacterium | reverse complement strand
TCTAGCGGAAAAGGGTATAGTATCTTTTAATGAATTCTTGAGGGTCTATTATAAGATTAATGATAGGATGTGGGAGCAATATCGAAAAGACGAAATATCAAAAGAGGAGTTACGTAACGATAGGTTTTATAATGCGTTAATGGCATTTAAAATTGAGGATAGAAAATTAGCTAATGATATTGGTGACGATTACGTAAAAACATCTCCCTACAAAACCAACTTATTTGATGGTTGTCATGAAGTTTTAACCGAATTGAAAACCAGATATAATCTTCATATTATTACAAATGGATTTGAAGAAGTGCAACATATTAAACTTCAACAAAGCAACCTGACTCAATATTTTGGTGTTGTTATTACTTCAGAAAATGCTGGTTACAAGAAGCCAGAGAAAGGTATATTCGAATATACTTTAAACAAAATAGGTGTTAGTAAAGATGAGTCTTTAATGATTGGTGATGGTATAGAAACAGATATTGCAGGAGCGATAGATTTCGGAATGGACAGCGTGTATTTTAACCCTAATAACAATACAAAAGAGGTTAACTCCACGCACGCTGTCACTAAATTAATTGAATTAATAGGGCTGCTCTAAACAAAAAACGCCCTGCAAATGCAGAGCGTTTCATTTAGAAAATATTTTCTAATTATTTTTCAGCTGAAGTTTTAGCTTTTTTCTTAGAACAAGATGCTGCAGATCCTTTTTTACAACAAGATTTCTTTGTAGCATCTGCACTAGCAGCTCCTTCTTTATGAGAACAAGATTTAGAACAAGCTTTTTTTGAGGCAGAAGTAGTACCTTCTTTAGAAGCTTTCATGCATTTTTTAGCTTTGCAGCCATCTTTTTTACAAGTTTCGTCACATTTGTGATCTTTACATTTGTCGCAATCAACAGATACAGAAATGTCTTCTGATGAAGTTGAAGCGTAGCTAAGGTTAGCTGTTCCAATAAAAGCAACTAATCCGAACAATAACATTAATTTTTTCATAATTCTTTGTGTTTTTTAAGTTTGTTGTGTAAAGTTAGAAAAAATAAGGTTATTTGAGAGCTATTTAACAAAACATTAACAAAGAGAAGCTAACGTTGTTTGAGTGCCTATAACCTTTTGGTTTATTTCAACTTCAATTTTTGCATCTAAAGGAAGTAATATATCAACTCGAGAACCAAATTTTATAAAGCCAAAATCAGTAGCTCCTATAGCAACATCACCTTCCTTACAGTAAAATACGATTCTACGAGCAAGGGCACCAGCAATTTGCCTGAATAAGATTTCTTGTTTGTTTTTAGCCTCAACAACTAATGTTGTTCTCTCATTATCAGTAGAAGATTTTGGGTGCCAAGCAACTAAAAATAATCCAGGATGGTATTTCACATATTTTACGATACCATTAATAGGGAACCAGTTCATGTGAACGTTAAAGGGGGACATGAAAACGGAAATTTGAATTCTTTTATCCTGAAAATATTCGGCTTCTTCGACTTCTTCTATTGCTACAACTTTACCATCAGCGGGACAAATAACAGTGGTATCATTTATAACAACAACTCTGTTTGGTCTTCTAAAAAATTGAAGCACAACAAGGAATATCAAAATGCCGAATCCTTCGAGTAAGTATTGTCCAATGGGGTTTTGAATAAAATGTTGTGCAATTACGAATAACCCACCAGCAAACATAACTGCAAGTACCAAAGACAGGTAACCTTCTTTATGAATCTTCATGGCTGCAAATGTAACCTTTTCGGCTAATTATGAAATCAAAATTAGGTATGCTAGAATAAATGGAGCAGCGATCAAAATGCCGTCAAAACGATCTAGCATTCCACCATGCCCAGGTAGTATATTTCCTGAGTCTTTGATGTTTAGTGCTCGTTTAAACATCGATTCAACAAGATCTCCTATAGTTCCAAAAACCACTACTATTGTAGCCAATCCTGCCCATTCTATGAATTGAAACTGATGAACTAACATAGAACAGACGTATGCTATAGCCCAGCCGCCAATTGCTCCGCCAATTGCTCCTTCCCAAGATTTTTT
>JABHTA010000078.1 GCA_018669945.1 Flavobacteriales bacterium | reverse complement strand
TATCTCGATTTACGAGATCAAGAATATCAGAATTATCTTTAACGATTTGTGAAATGTTTCCAGTTGATACCGTGTACGTATTTCCAGTGGTTAAACTTACTACTTTATGCAGCAGTTGGGGCGCTTGATAGATGGCGCCAATGCTACTTGGCATAATTGAAGTATTTGTAACAGAAGTGAAATAGGCATATCTCCCTAAATGTTCAACTTTTGAAAAAACAGGTTTATCATCCATATCAGTTTTCACTTTTATAAATATGTTTACACCATCACAAAACCCATAAATCTTCTTTTTTAGGTCAAAATTCACTAACAAATAGAGGTTTGCATTTTCTGTCGTAGCAAATTGACCTTTACTATATTTAGCCTCAAATGAATAGACTTCATATTTCATTGGGCGACTTGGGCAATTGTACTTAAACTCAAAGAAGTCTCTATAAATTCCAGCTTTTAATACAATAGTGCTGTCAGTAATCAACTCCTGAGTAAATACGCTTTGGCTTAAAGACAATAAGGAAGTAATAACTAAAATTCTAAACACGAAAGTAAAATTACTTAATTCTCAACTAACTCAATGCTGTTCAAAACGGGGTCTAAAGTATTAATCGCTTTGCTTATTGTGTCAACATTTTCGAAAACCATAGTTAGCTTTTCGTTGCGTTCCTTCAATTTACCTATTTTAGGATTGAGCTGTACAAACTTGATGATGTTGCCGAATGCAGGAGAGCTGTAGTAATCAGATTGTGCATTCGATACAAAATAGCCAATCATTTTAGTGTTTTTAATAATGAGCTTTTCGAATCCAATTTCTTTTGCCATCCATCTTAGTCGCAGCGTGTCGAATAAGTCAAGTGTCGGTTGGGGAATGTCTCCAAAACGGTCAATTAAGCTTTCCTCGAAAATCTTGAGCTCATCTTCGTTTTCGATATCGTCTAGTTCTCTGTAAAGTTGAAGACGTTCAGCAATTTGGTTAACGTAATCGTCTGGTAATAATATTTCTAAATCAGTATCTATTTGGCAATCTTTAATAAATACGTTTCCTTCCTCTTCTTTAAAAAGTTCTTTAAACTCATTTTGTTTTAATTCGTGAACAGCTTCATCTAAAATCTTTTTAAAAGTTTCTAATCCAATGTCTGATATAAAACCACTTTGGTCGGCACCTAATAAGTTTCCAGCTCCACGAATATCTAAATCACGCATCGCAATGCTAAAACCACTGCCTAGGTCAGAGAATTGTTCTATCGCTTTTAATCTTTTTTGAGCTTCAGAGCTCACCGAAATCATTGGAGGAGTAAGCAAGTGACAAAATGCTTTTTTGTTCGACCGCCCAACTCTGCCTCGCATTTGATGTAAATCACTTAATCCAAAGTTTTGAGCATTATTAATGATTATCGTGTTGGCATTTGGGATATCTAATCCCGCTTCAATAATTGTGGTAGATACCAAAACATCGTATTCTCCCTCAATGAACGACATCATTATTTCTTCCAATTTTTCGCCAGGTAATTGACCGTGACCGATCCCCACTTTTACATCTGGCAAAAGTCGGTTTATCATTCCCGCAACATCTTTTATATTTTCAACCCGGTTGTGTACAAAAAAAACTTGCCCTCCTCGAGATACTTCGTAGCTAATTGCATCACGAATTGTTTCTTCGTTTAAACCATGTAATTCGGTTTGAACAGGCTGTCTATTAGGTGGCGCTGTCTTAATAATGGATAAGTCTCTTGCTCCCATCAAAGAGAATTGCAATGTTCTTGGAATAGGTGTGGCGGTTAGTGTTAATGTGTCGACATTGGCTTTAAAGGTTTTTAACTTGTCTTTGGCACCAACACCAAACTTTTGCTCTTCGTCAATAATAAGCAATCCCAAGTCATAAAATTTAGTCTCTTTGCTTAGTAGTCGGTGCGTTCCAATAATGATATCCAATTTACCTTCTTTTAAATTGGTAATAGTTTCTTTATTAGCCTTTGTTGATTTGAATCGATTAATATAATCTATGGTGCATGGGAACCCTTCTAATCTTTCTGTGAAAGTCTTGAAATGTTGCCACGCCAAGATAGTAGTAGGAACTAAAATAGCAACCTGTTTGCTATCACAAACGGCTTTAAATGCTGCCCGTATCGCTAATTCTGTTTTGCCGAATCCAACATCACCGCATATCAGTCGATCCATGGGCGATTCCGACTCCATATCTTTTTTTATTGCTATAGTAGACTTTTCCTGATCAGGAGTATCTTCATAGATAAATGATGCCTCCAACTCATTTTGCAAATAATTGTCAGGAGCAAAAGCAAATCCTTTCTGTGATTTACGTTTAGCATATAAAGTGATGAGGTTAAATGCGATTTCTTTAACTCTTGTTTTCGTTTTTGCTTTATTGGCTTTCCAGGATTTAGATCCTATTTTATGCATTGAAGGCTCCGTGCCTTCCTTGCCTGAATACTTTGCAATTCGGTGTAATGAATGAATACTAACATAGAGTAAATCACCGCCCTTGTATGATAATCTTAAGGCTTCTTGCGGCTTACCGTTAACGTCAATTTTCTCCAAACCCTCGTATTTGCCGACACCATGGTCAATATGGGTTACATAATCGCCAGGCATAAGCTGAGTTAGTTCCTTGACGGTCAAAGCCTGTTCGTTTTTCTTAAAACCTTCTTTTAATCTAAACCTATGATAACGCTCAAATATTTGATGGTCTGTGTAGCAGGCAATTTTTAAATCATTATCTATAAACCCTTCATGAATGGACTCATTAATAGGATAGAATTTCACCTTACCACCAATATCTTCTATGATGTTATACAACCGCTCAATTTGTTTCGTGTTGTTTGCGAAAACGAAGTTTTCGAAACCCGCAGAAGTATTCGCATTTAAGTTTTCGATGAGTAAATCGAATTTCTTATTGAATGAGGGTTGAGGCGATAAATTATATTCAATTTCAAGTGTTGAACTGAAGTAATTTTTTGAGCCAAATTCAATCAACGGAAACTTACCTAAAAGCTGATTAAAAAGCTCTTTAGTGGTAAATAGTTCGTCAGGTTTAAGGTGTGCTGTTTGAGCTTCTAATTTTTCATAAGAAGCAGTAGCTTTTTGAATTTCTTTATCTAATCTGTCTACTGTTATTTGATAATCCTTCATCCATACCGTAGAGTTCCTCGGCATAAATTGTAAAAAAGATTCTCTACTTTCTCTCAGTAAGTGGTCTTGTACATTGGGTACAATGGAAATACGTTGGTAGGTCTTAATTGAAAGCTGGTTGGTTGGATCGAAGGTTCTAATAGAATCTACATCATCACCAAAAAATTCTACTCTAAAAGGATGGTCATGAGAAAATGAAAATATGTCTACAATACCACCGCGTATTGAAAATTGCCCTGGTTCATAAACGAAATCTACACGCTCAAAATTGTAATCGTTAAGCAATTCATTGATGAAATCAATGGATAAATTATCACCTACTTTTACAGTTAGTGTATTCTTTTTAAGAAGCTTTTTGGTAATTACATTTTCAGCAATTGCAGATGGATAGGTCACGATAATGCTTCGGTTTCCTTTTTCCATTTTACTAAGAACTTCTGCACGTTGAAGTACATTGGCGTTATCTGTTTTTTCTTCAGCGTACGGAAATTTATAAGATTTTGGAAAGAACAACACTTTGTCTTTACCTAGCAAAGTTTGAACATCATTTAGAAAGTAGGCTGCTCTTTCCTTATCTTCTAGAATAAAAATATGATTGTCATGTGTTTTACGAACTACCGAAGACGCAATAGTTCCCTCTGCTGCACCCATTAATCCTCTTAAATGAATTCTAGAATCTTGGTTATTAAGTATTTCTGCAACCTGAAGCGTTTTGCTGTCGGCACAATATGGCTCTAGGAGTTCTCTGATGGTCATGGTTTCAAATGAAATTCAAAGGAATGAAAAGGGATTGGAATACTCCTTATTTGGCAGTAATTTTAATATCTGTTCTGCGGTTTTTAGCATGTGCAGCTTCTTTTTCTATATCAGAACTTAGCAAATCAATTTTTTCATCATCTATTATTGGGTTGCTTTCACCATATCCAATAAAACTTATCTGAGATTTTTGAACTCCCTTTTTTAAAAGGTAATCTAACGCAGATTTTGCTCGTCTTTCAGATAACAGTAAATTGTAGCTTTCCTCACCTTGTGAATCTGTATGTGAACCAAGGGCAAAAAGAATATGTGGGTTTTGTTGACTAATGGTGACTAGTTTATCTAGTTCAGTTTTTGCTTGAATGGATAAAGATGATTTATCGTAATCATAATAAATTTTAGAATTGGAAAACAACTCATTATTTTTGATTTTAATAACAACACCTTTTTCGTTTATTATGTCTATCGTTTCTTGCATATTAGTCAATCGTTCATAAGTAAATTCTCCGTTTTTATTCATCGCAACTTGAGAAACTTTCTGCGTTTCTGTATCTATAAACCCTAATTGTATATCAGTATCTTCTACTAAAACTTTAAACAGATAAGTGTTTTGAGGTGGAAGATTTTGAAAGGTGAAATTTCCATTTTCATCTGTGTAGGTTCTAGCGATTACTTTTCCTTGATCATCATATGCCAGTATTTCAGTGCGACCAGAGTAATCCCCTTTTATTTTTTGAAAAACATATCCGCCAAATGGTTTAGATATAAAAGAGGCGTCTTCAAGATCAATTGGAATAATTTCAGCTATTTCTTCTGGAGATAGTTGGGTGAATCCGTATTCTACCAGTTTGTGCATTCCTGTTATTTCCATAACCAATTCGCCATCACTTTCATCAATTTGGATTAAGTAAGTAATTTGCTTCCCGAGCGATTCAAAATTAAATTCACCTTGTTTATTTGTTGCAGAGCTGGTAACTAGATTTCCGGCAGCATCATATACAATGATGTTCATTTGGCCGTTATAATCTCCTTTCATAGTTCTATATATATAGCCTTTGATAGGGTTAGCAATCATTTCGGGATCATTGATGGTTATAGATTGCATTCCGTTAATATTTTGCGATTTTAATGTTGTAAAACGGAATACTGCAGACTTCATCAATAAATGTGTTTTATGACCAATTTCATTGGTCATATAAACGTCACTATCTTCAATATCGTTGATAGGATGAATGCTATATTTAGTATCTGGTTCTATACTTCTGAATTTAAATCGACCATTTTTGTCTGTGGTGGTTCGGAACATTTCGACTCCTTCTTCATTAAAAAGTGCCATTACTTCTCCTGCCAATGGTAATTTGTTGTGCACGAAGACACCATTCATGTTAACTAAATGTTTATTAACAGATTTAGAAATACTTTCAATTTCTATTTGCAGTTCAACATCACTCTCTTCAATTTTTACAATGTATTGTTGCTCCCGGTTTAATGTTTCGAAGCTAAAGACCCCATTTTTATCGGTGTTAGTTGTGGCAATTATATTTCCCAATTCATCATAAACGAATACAGCTACACTCGTTCCATAATCACCTTTAACTTTCTTAAAAATATACCCACTTATCTTTTTGGCAACAATTGTAGGGTCGTTAATTTGGATAAAAGTAATGCCGTTTTCTCGTTCCGAGCTATGATTCTCAAAATGGAAGCTTGCGTTTTTGTCAAGTAACATTACTTTTTTCTTATCTTCATCTATAATATAAATTTCGCCATAATCATTATCTTCAATAGGCCTAATAGAATATGACTTGTCAGGTTCCAGGTTTGAGAAGCTATAAAATCCATTTTCGCTTGTAATCACTCGCATAATTTCCGTTCCATTTTCATCATAAAGGGCAATTAAAGCTCCAGCTTGGGGAAGTTTATTGAATTCAAATACCCCCGAAATGGTTTTCAGTTGTTGTTTTTCTAGTCCAGCAATTGCTTCAAATCCGTATATGTCATCTAATCCTTTTCCTCCTGGTCGGTCAGATGCAAAATATCCTTTTTCATCATCTATGAACATGATAGAAAAATCATCATCGTGTGAGTTAATTGGCGCGTGTAAGTTGGTAACAATGTCATAGTTGTCAGCTGATTTTGAAGAAAATAGATCTAATCCACCATATCCATAATGCCCATCTGATGAAAAGTAGAGTACCCCATTACGGTAATACGGAAAAAGTTCATTTCCAATAGAATTAACTGCTCCTTCTATTGGTTTGGGATTTGCCCAGCTGCCATCTGCCTTTTTTTGGCAGTAGTAAATATCAAAACCACCTTTGTTCTCGGTAGGTTGGTTACTTGCAAAAAATAGTAATTGGTTATTATCACTAAATGCTGGATGAATGACTGAATATTCATTTGAATTATGCTCAAAAGGTTGTGTCTTTTGAATTTTATCGGCATTCATTTCGGCAACAAAAATGTGCAGTACTTCTTTTTTTGGTGTTCGGAATAATCGTGTAAAATATATTTTTTGTTCGCTACTATCTATGGTTGCTGGGCCATCATGTAGAGTAGTGGAAAGGCGAGGAGAAAGTAAATCTTGTTCAGAAAAAGTCCAGTTGTCAGCTCCTTTTATTGCTAGGTGAATATCTAGGTAGTTATTTCGGGTAGCTTTATCCGAAACATAGTTTACCCAATCTGTTTTGCCATTGGCGGCATAGAGTATGCCTTTTTTATAAGGAGTTGGAGCAAATTCTGACCCCGAGGTATTTATACCAGTAATTGTTTTTATGGAATATTTTTGATTTCTAGTGCTCCAAGCCATTAGCGAATCACACAATTCTACATATTCGTTATGTTGTAAGCTATCGTTAACTATAGAGTTATATTGTTTAAATTGCTGTTTAGCATTATTGTATCTCCCCATTTTAATTAGGGAAAATGCGTAGTTAATGTATTTTTCATTTCCTAATTTATCAGAATTCAGAGCTTTTTTATAGGCTTCTTCCGCTTTAGTATAGTCTCGGAGTGCAGCATAGGTTTCTCCCAGATTCTGGTATACAGCAATGTTACTGGGGTTTGTTTCAATTTCTTCAATATATGCTTCTGCGGCTTTTTGGTATAGTTTTTTTTCGAAGAGCTTGTCTCCTTTTTTTTGCTGACCAACGGCAGTTAAAAAAGCAAGAAATAATAAACAAAAACTAGCCCCCTTCATCGTTTAAAAATATCTTGGCGATAATGCAGTTGATTTATTGAAATCTATATCAAACCCTAGATATAATTCGTGAGATCCCGCCTGATATGTAGATAATTTGTTTAGTAAAAGGTCATAAGAATAACCAAGCTTTAGCTTGGGGTTGATGTAAACTTGCGCAATAAAAATTAGGACTTTATTTGTTCTATATGAAGCACCAAACCAAAACCTTCTGTTATATAAAGCGCTAACATTTACATCGGCATATCCCGGTGCGTTTTGGGCAAATCGAACTAAGAAAGAGGGTTTTAGTACCAATTTGTTATTCAGTTCGAAAGCTCTTCCAGCAAAGGCAGAGATATGGGAAGATAGTTTTGCTTGAACATCGGTAATGCTATCATTACTATAGATGCTTGGGTTGTTTAGGTGAGCTAATTCTATACCTGCGTAATTAATTCTATCGTGATAGTACATTCCAAAATTGAAGTTTGGTACTAGTTTTGATTCCGTTCCTGTTCCTATTAAGTCTTCTGTATTGTCTTGGTAATTAAGGATATCCCAATTGTACGTGTAATTATAAATGCCGGCTTTTAATCCAAAACCAAGTTGACCGGGTCCAATTTTTACTCGGTAAGCATAAGCAGTATGCACACCCAGTAATTTTCTAGGGCCAATAACATCGTTGGTAATCTCAAGGCCTAAGCCAATTTTCTTCTTCGTTACTGGTGCGTGAATTGAAAACTGTTGCGTGTTAGGTGCACCTTCGAAACCAACAAATTGACTTCTGTGTGAAACGTTAACAGACAATACATCATTACTTCCTGCATAGGCAGGGTTAATTGAAAATAGATTGAACATGTACTGACTGTTCTGAAAATCTTGTTGAGCGAAGGAAACAACAGATAAAAGCAGGCATAATATGATAAGTACTTTTTTCAAATTAACGTGTTATTTCTACAAACCCAGTATGGTTTTCTTCACTGGCTGTTACAACATAATAGTAAGTTCCATCGGGCAGAGGATTGCCAGCGTTTGAATTTCCTGCCCAAACGATGTTTGTATTATCATATCCATTTGCTTCCCAAACTAATGAACCCCAGCGATTGAAAATCTGCACCGAATTATCAGGATTCGCCTCAATCAAGTTAATTACCCATGTATCATTTTGGCCATTTCCATTTGGGGAAATTGCGTTGTAAAAGGTTAAACCGCAATTTTCGCCAAGGTTAATTAGTGTAATGGTTGTGTCAAATAAGCAGCCATCATCAGTTGAAACAGAAAAATCGTAGCTGCCAGCTTCTAAGTTTGCGAAATGAAGACTATCCGTTTCTTCTCCGTTTAATGTTATTATATAGCTAGGAGTGCAGCCAGTTAATGTGTCAACACCAATAAATCCATCAGATAAAGATGTACAGCTTGCATCTTGCGTGCTAAACACAATTTTTAAAGGAGTAATTTGAACTACCGAAGTGAACGATTGATGAAAACCTTGCGTAAAAGAGTTTGTAGAGCCTGTTTGAGTTGTTACAAAAGTTTCACCCAACGTATATTGAAACGAATTGCCACTTGCGCTAGCAGCAGTTTCGTTGCCAGCACTTGCTACAACAGTTGGTGTAAATTGGTTTTGAGAAAATACGTCAAAACCAATGAAACAGAAGGCAATATGTAAAATTAGCTTTTTGATAACTTATTTCTTTTTCAGCACTTCAATTTCTGATTGAAGCTGTTCAATCATTTTAGTCATATTTTCAATTTGAACTTGTTGCTCTTTAACAGCATTAATAAGCATGTAAGTCATAGCTCCATTATCAACACCAAGGTATTCTTCTTCAGTGCCTGTTTTCTTTCCGTCTTTATCAGTTTCTTTATATGTCCAAGTGTTTACCATATATGGAGCTATTTTTTGTAGGTCCTGGGCTATTATTCCAACATTTGTTTCAATAGGCATTCCTGCTTTTCCGTTGTATGTGAACCATACAGGCTCTATTTTCAATAAGTCTGATAAACCAGATTTATATGGATGAACATCTTTCTTTAAGCGCTCATCTGAAGCAATCGTCCAAACGTTTGAGCCTGGTTTAGCCGCTGAGTTAGTCGACAATTGTAATTGATAACCAGGCGTGCTTGTTCCTATACCTAAATCGCCATTTATAGCTAGAATATCATTATCAAACTCACCGTAAATAAGTGGAGTAGAAGAACTAGAAGATTCTATGTACAACTTGTTGTCGCCAGTTTCATTTAACCCTGCTTGATAGCCTAAGTAGATGTTATAATTTCCTATAGAATTTAATCCTGCTTCGTAACCAATAGCAGTGTTATTAGTACCACTTATATTAGATTGCAAAGAGTAATAACCCATAGCAGTGTTTCTGCTGCCACCTTCGTTTGAAGCCATTGCATAAGAACCTTGTGCGGTATTAGCGTCACCATCGATATTATTATATAAAGAAATAGCGCCATGTGCAGTATTATTATTGCCAATATTGTTTGAGAGAGACCGATATCCAGTTGCAGTATTAAATACTCCCAATATGTTCTCGTACAAAGAACGCGATCCAATAGCAGTGTTTGCTGCACCTTCCACATTATTATACCCAGCACTATCGCCAATGAGTACATTATATCTATTTGTTAGGTCATCATTGGCTCCAGCACCTTGTCCAATAAATAAAGAATGTCCGGTATTCATGGGTTCTAAACGGCTGCCGTGCATTGCCCATTTTTCAATACTGTCAAGATCAAATCGAATAATGTTTTCATTAGCCGATTCTTCCAACTGAATTTTTGTTTCGTTGTCTAAGTCATTAATTTGACTTGGAAATTTCACGTTATTAGCTGAATCATCAGCATCCATTCCTAAAGGCCAATCATCTCCGTCCGCATCAATACCTCCTCCGCTAGGAGACTGCCAAGTTACGTTGCCAGAAGCGTCTGTTGTTAGTACTTGATTTGTTGCACCATGCGCAGTAGGTAGTGCATAGCCTGAACCAGTTGGATCCCCAACTTGTAATGTGCCATTTACTCTAAGTATATCATTATCAAATTCACCGTAAATAAGTGGGGTTGTTGAGTTAGAAGATTCTATATATAATTTATTACTTCCGGTTTCGCTACGCCCTGCTTGGTAACCTAAAAATAGGTTATTACTGCCTACGGCACTATACCCTGCCTCAAACCCAACAGAAGTGTTGTTAATTCCCAAAAGATTGGTATTTAAGGCGTAATTCCCAAGGGCAATATTAGCATTTCCAGAAGAGTTATTTACAAGGGCCTGGTGCCCAAGCGCGGTGTTGTTATTTCCATTGCTGGCCTGAAGTGCGTATACTCCAACCGCGGTATTTTTCTCTCCAGTGATGTTGTTTTTAAGGGCATTATCACCGACTGCGGTGTTCCATATCCCATCAATATTATTGGAAAGGGCTTCATTACCAAGGGCAGTGTTCCATTCCCCCAAGGTGTTAGAGGAAAGGGCTAGATGTCCGTTCGCAGTGTTGCTAGTGATGTTTCCACTACCTTTACCAATAGTAATTTGATTAACAATAATATCTTCCCAAACTTCAAGCATTGCATTAGGGGTGGAGGTTCCTATACCAACGTTACCATCATCATTTATGGTTAAACGTTCAAAAGCGGTAGTACTTCCTTGGGGGGTGGTTAAAAACCTCATTCTACTTGGAGTATCTCCAGGACCATGAGCTGCAGTTGTAGTTCCTACTATCTTACTAGAACTTCTGTATGCTCCAAAACTAGGGTCCCAAGCATCAAAATTATATGAACCTATAATTGTTGCAGCACCAATAGAAGTTTCAGCACCTTCTGAACCCCCGGCATTTTTAACTTTAACTTTTGCAGCAATACCATAATTTTGAGCAGATATTACACCATTAACTTGTAATGCTCCATTTGGATTATTTGTACCTATCCCTACTTTATCACCAATGTTATTTAGAACTGTTTCTGTTCCATTTGAAACAAAGGCACCACTTGCTGCTGCTGGCAGCTGAACAAACCCACCGTTCGATAAAAAGATGGTGTCATTTGAAATACTTAATACTTGTATCTCATTGGTTGAGTCTGCATCTGCATCATCAATATTTTCTACATTTTTTGCATATAATGCGTATGGTACAGCTACAATAGGAGTGGGATTACCCATTTGCTCAAATCCAGACCCAAAATCGGCTTCAACAATTAAATAAAGAGGTGCGTTACTCCAGTCAATACTGGTAAAATCAACAGTGTTTACATTTCCCAAAACTAAATTGAACAAACCAAAATCATTCGTAGCTACAGTGTTGTGCGTTTCGGTGAAAATAATTGTTGTGCCTACAGCATCAGAGCTGATGCTAAACTTAACTGAAAGAGTCGTGTTTGCGTATTCTGCACCACTATTATCTCTGGCAATAGCTTGATAGTTGATTCCTTCTGGTGTTTGCGCTAAGCAACTAAAACCCACTAAAATAAATAGTAATAATAAGATATGTTTCATAGATTGAAATTTAATGCTCTCAAATGTAAAAATAAATTACCGGTTTATTGAATGTAGCAACCGGGTTGGCTTTTATGAATTTGCTAAAATAAATTCTTCAACTTTTTCAACCATGGTTGTATTGCCTACAATAAAAGGAACTCTTTGGTGTAATTCCTTAGGAATGATGTCTAAAATTCGTTGGGTACCAGTAGTGGCTTTTCCACCAGCTTGTTCAGCTAGAAATGCAATTGGGTTACATTCGTAGAGCAGTCTTAATTTTCCATCAGGTTTAATAGTTGTACCAGGATACAAATAAATTCCGCCTTTAAGCAAATTTCGGTGAAAATCAGCGACCAATGACCCTATATATCGAGAAGTATATGGTCTGTTTGTTGGCACGTCAATCTCCTGGCAAAATTTTAAATATTTTTTTATTCCATCTTCAAAGTGTGCATAGTTGCCCTCATTGATAGAGTAAATTTTCCCGTTATCCGGAATTTTTAAGTCCGGATGAGATAAATGGAATGTTCCGATAGAAGGGTCGAGCGTAAATCCGTTCACCCCTTTACCTGTTGAAAAAACAATCATTGTTGACGATCCATATACAACATATCCTGCTGCTACTTGTTCTGTGCCGGGTTGCAAGAAATCATCAAGTGTTACGGCTTTGCCAACCGGTGTTTTTCTTTTGTATATCGAAAATATAGTCCCCACGGTTACGTTTACATCAATGTTAGACGAACCATCTAAAGGATCAATCATAATAACATAACTGGCGTTATTTGATCTATCATTATCAAATACTACAAATGAATCTTGCTCTTCTGAAGCTACACCGCAAACTTCACCACGTAACTCCATAGATTTCATGAATTGGTTGTCGGCATAAACATCCAATTTTTGTTGCTCTTCACCTTGAATGTTTTCAGAGCCGATAGCACCTAGAATATCAACCAATCCAGCTTTATTAACTTCTCTATTTACAATTTTAGCAGCAAGTCTAATGGCGCTAAGCAGTCTTGACAACTCTCCTTTAGAATAAGGAAAATCTTTTTGTCGTTCGATTAAAAATTGTCCTAAAGTGGTTAGCTTGTTCATGTGTTAATATTTTTACGCAAATATCGACTTTTAGGTTGAAGACTCATAGGTAAAATAGATACTTTTGAAGTATGGTTATTCGGAAAGCTACAATTAAGGATATGCGTGGAGTTCTGTGTCTTATTCAAGAATTGGCTGACTATGAGAACGCCTCAAACGAGGTAGAAGTCACAGTTGAGCAATTGCAAACGGATGGTTTCGGAGACAACAAATTATTCGATTGTATTGTAGCAGAAAATGGCCGAGAGATAATTGGTATGGCTTTGTATTATTACCGATACTCTACTTGGAAAGGTAAAACTATCTACCTTGAAGATTTGGTGGTTAAACAAAACTACAGAAGGAAAGGAATTGGTTCAAAATTGTTTGAGGAACTAATAGATAAGTGTAAAAGCCAAAAGGTTAAACGATTCGAATGGCAAGTTATAGATTGGAATGAACCAGCAATCGAGTTTTATAAGAAGTACAAATCAGAATTAGGTTATGAATGGATTAATTGCAAATTGACAGAGGCGCAATTACAAGAGTTTTGATATGAGAGTTTTTAAGTTTGGAGGAGCATCCGTAAAAGATTCGGAAGCGGTAAGAAATGTTGCGAAGATTTTAAAAAATTTTGCTGATGAGAAGATTTGCGTTGTTGTATCAGCAATGGGAAAAACAACAAATGCGCTTGAACGAATCACAAAATGCTATTATGATAACGATGAAAACCTTAACAAAGAATTTGAAGAGTTAAAAAGATTTCACAAAGAAATTTTAGGTGAGCTTTTTCCAGAATCAGATCATTCAATTTACAATGAAATAAATAATTTATTTGTTGAGGTGGAATGGGCAATAGAAGATGCAGCAACCGGAACATACGATTTTGAGTACGATCAAATTGTCTCAATCGGTGAGCTGGCTTCAACAAAAATTGTGTCGGCTTACCTTAACGATAATGGCGTAAAAAGTAAATGGTTTGATGTTCGTGATATTATCAAAACAGATAATACATACCGAGAAGGAAACGTGTATTGGGACGAAACAATTCTGAATACGCATAATACAATAGGAAAGCACTTTGAAAACAACTCAGGAATAGCAATTACCCAAGGGTTTATTGGCTGCACTTCAGAAAATTTCACAACGACTCTTGGTAGAGAAGGTTCTGATTATAGTGCAGGTATTTTAGCATATGGATTAGGTGCTACTGAAATGACTATTTGGAAAGATGTTCCTGGAATGTTGAATGCCGATCCAAAGTGGTTTGATAGTACTGAGAAATTGAATCACATTTCATATAGAGAAGCAATAGAGCTGGCCTATTATGGCGCTACGGTTATTCATCCGAAAACGATTAAGCCGCTTCAGAATAAATCTATTCCTCTTCTCGTAAAATCGTTTTTGGATTATACAACAGAGGGAACATTAATAGATGAGGAAACCACAGAAGATAGCTTAATTCCATCCTTTATTTTTAAGATGGATCAGCTGTTGATTTCACTTTCTCCGAAAGATTTTTCGTTCATTGTAGAAGGCAATATGCAAGATATATTTGGCGTATTCTCTAAGCATAAGGTAACGATGAATTTAATGCAAAATTCTGCACTTAACTTATCTGTAACAGTCGATAATGATGAACAGAAAACACCTGGATTACTAGAAGAGCTGAAGAAAGATTATAAAGTTTGGCTAAATAATGGGTTAGAATTAGTTACAATAAGGCATTACAATTCGAAAACAATTGAAAGAGTAACTAAAGGTAAGGATATTCTGGTCGAGCAAAAAAGTAGACATACTGCTCGATTTGTAATGAAAGACTTGGGCAAGGCAGAAGTTTAACTAGTATAATTAGTCAGATCTTTTTCAATTTTGTCGGCTAAAAAAGTAGACAGCTTAACATAAGATTCTTGCGTCCACCCAGCAATGTGAGGAGATAAAATCACTTTTTTAGATTTAATTAGGAATTGAAAGGGAGCCGGTAATTTAGTCGTTTCT
>JABHTA010000162.1 GCA_018669945.1 Flavobacteriales bacterium | reverse complement strand
TAGCGTGGTCTCCACCGGGTAAATCAGTTCGGCCAATACTGGAGGAAAATAATACATCTCCGCCAATAATAAATTTTTGCTTATGGTTTACAAATGCAATATGCCCAGGTGCGTGTCCAGGGACAAAAAGAATGTCTAATTCGGAGTTCCCAAAATTTATTTTATCTCCTTCGGCTAGGAATGAAATGGGTTTAGGAGATTCATCAACATTTGGTATTCCATATACATGCGCAACTTGTGCAACGCTTTCCAAAACTGGCAAATCAGCTTCATGCATTTCTAGCCCTAATTTATATGTTTCCGAAACCAATTTGTTTCCAAAAACATGATCTATATGGCAATGAGTATTTAAAAGACGTTTTGGAACTAAATTATTAGTAGCAATATAACTAATTAGTTTTTCTTTTTCTTGTTTCTCATAACACCCTGGGTCAATTACGACACACTCTTTTGTTTCATCAAAAAGTAGGTACATGTTTTCTTGAAAAGGGTTGAAGGTGAACGAGTGAATAGTTATCATTTTGAAGTATTTATAAATTACAATAACCAAATTAAGGTTTAGTACTTGAAATAATTGAGGAATCGATTATATTTGAGCTCCTAAATTAGTAAAAAAGTAAGAATTATTAGGGGAAAATATAGATAGGTATCCGGATATGACGAATGATAT
Source organism: Flavobacteriales bacterium (assembly GCA_018669945.1). GTDB lineage: Bacteria > Bacteroidota > Bacteroidia > Flavobacteriales_G > NORP312 > NORP312. Next base: position 3,253 of record JABHTA010000162.1, on the reverse strand, counting down.
GGGTATTCTGGTCTTAAATGTTATTTATCCTCAAATCAAATGAATGTTCACGTAAATCAAGTAATGTAATTGAAATGAAAAAAATATTCATTATAGTTGGGTTAGTTTGTATTAATGCTTCTTTATTTGCTCAAACTACTGAGGGGGAAGACAATTTGAAAAGTCAAAATACAGACACCATAAATGGTTGGAAAAAAGGAGGAACATTAGGATTTACTTTTTCTCAGGTATCATTAACAAATTGGGCCGCTGGTGGTGTGAATTCTTTTTCTGTAAATGGAATGACCAATTTGTTTGCTAATCTTAAACAAGGTAAAATTAGCTGGGACAATTCATTAGATATCGGTTATGGTGTAATTCGTCAAGGCAACAATAATGCTCTTTGGATAAAGAGTGATGATAAGCTGGATTTTGCTTCAAAATTTGGTTATCAGTTAAAAAGTAATCTGAATTTTGCTGTGTTATATAATTTTAGGACACAGTTTTCCCCCGGATATGACGCTCTAGGTAGTACCAACTTAATTTCAGACCTATTGGCACCTGCATATTCTTTGCTCGCTGTTGGAGTTGATTATAAAAAAGGGGATACATTTTCAGCTTTTTTTGCTCCTGCAACTTTAAAAACGACTATTGTAAAAGATCAAAAGTTGGCTGATGCTGGCGCATTTGGTGTTGAAGGCGCGGTTTATGATGATTTAGGTTCATTGATTTCAGCAGGTAAAAACATAAGAAATGAGTTTGGTGGATATATCAAGTTACAGTATAGAAAGGAACTGATCACCAATGTTGGCTTAGACACAAAACTCGACTTATTTTCGAATTATCTGAATAATCCGCAAAACATTGATGTAAACTGGGAAACTACAATTACACTTAAGGTGAATAAGTTTTTATCAGCTAATTTAACTACTCACTTAATTTATGATGATGACATTAAGATATCAGTTGATAATAATAGTGATGGTGTTATAGATGCGGTCGGCCCAAGAATTCAGTTTAAAGAAGTTTTTGGCGCTGGACTTTCATTTAAGTTTTAGAGTAAAATAGTCTTTTGTTTTCCAACTTTTTAAGTTGTTTTTGTCAAATAGAGTATCTAAACGGGCTGCAGGTACGTATACATAAACCAATTTTAGTTTCTATACCTTTGTTTGTTGGTTATAATAAGTTTATGTTGGGTAGGTTTAAAAATATAACATCTATAGGCATTAGTTTTACGGTGTCTGTATTGCTAGCATATAGGGGTGCAGCACAACCAACTCCAATTGCCGGAGGTCCTGGCGATTGTTTCCCCGATCCATGTATACCTATTGATCAAGGGACTGTTTTTATCATAGCAGTGGGAGCTATTTTCGCTTACTACTTTTTGAGAAGGAAATTTAATCCCATTGTTTCGGGTTGATAGATAATCTTACCATTAAGGCAATAATCCTTATTTTTACCAGTTAATATTTGATTAAGATACCTAGTGAAATTAAAAGAAATACTGCTGTTTGGTTTTGTTATACTGATTTCTAAGATATGTATGGCTCAACTTTACAATGGGTATAGTCAGGAATTTGGGAAAAACAGGATTCAATTCAATGAGTTTGCCTGGAATCACTACGATTTTAAACTGTTTAATGTTTACTTCTATGAAAAAGGAGCTACAAATGCGTCATATATTGCGCAGGTTTCAGAAGATATAATCAAAGAACTAGAGGAGCGGTTTGACTACTATTTAGAAGAGAAGATTGAATTTGTACTATACAACTCCTTAAATCATTACAGACAAACCAATGTGGCTATTAATGATGATATCCAACATAATATTGGTGGTGTAACTAAGAGAAGAGACGCAAAGGTGTTTTTGTATTTTGATGGTAATCACAGTAATTTAGAAGCGCAAGTTCGAGCTGGAGTTACGGATATCATAATTCATAGACTCATATTAGGGAAAAATTGGTGGGCACAAGTAAGAAATAGTTCTATGCTAACCATTCCAGATTGGTACATCGATGGTTTGGTTTCATATGTATCAGATCCAGACAATAAGTTGGTCGAAGATCAAGTTAGAGATGGGGTAATTACAGGAAAATTTGAGGACTTTAATAGACTATCAAATGAGGAGGCGCTTTATGCAGGTCATGCCATTTGGGGTTATGTTGCTAGAACTTATGGTGAAAAGGTAATTCCTAATATTCTTTATATGTCGCGACTTAGCCGTAACGTTGAAAGTGGATTTTTATATGTAATTGGATTGTCTTTAAAGTCATTGAATCAGGAGGCAATAGCCTATTATAAAGAGTTATATCGCAATTCTGAGAAATATGGGGGTTTTCCGGCAAATGAGTTAACGGCTAAGGTAAACGAAAATAAAAAGTATAGCCAGTTGAAAGTAAGCCCTGATGGAAAATATGTGGTTTATGTTGAAAATGAGCTAGGAAAATACCAGGTTATGCTTTATGAAATAGCAACTGGTAAAATCAAAAAAATTATTAAGGGAGGAACCAAAACTGCTTGGATGCCAGACTATTCTTATCCAGTTCTTCAATGGAATCCAAATGGTAAATCGGTAGCGATTGTTACAGAAAAGAAAGCAGAGAATTTTATCACGTTTTATGTGTTGGATGAGAATAATAAAATGACTAAACCATTGTTGAAATTGGACAGAGTGCTTGACATGGTTTATTCTCCCGATGGGAAATCAATGGTATTATCTGCGGTTAGAAATGGGCAAACTGATTTGTATCAGTATAATGTTGTTTCTAATTTTCAAAAACAGCTTACTAACGATATTTATGATGATATTAATCCAGCATATTTATCGCCTTCTCGAGTTATTTTTAGCTCAAATAGATATGAAGATACACTCAGAATCGAGGGGAGAATTGAACCAGTTGCAGCTACATACGATTTATTTTCACTAAACATTTTATCAAGGGAAAATGTGTTAAAAAGAGTAACAAATACGCCTTTAATTAACGAGACTAAGCCTCTAAGAAAAGACACTACCCATTTCGTTTATTTGAGTGATGAAGCTCAAACGGTGGGAAGACATATTGCATATTTTGATAGTGTTATTAGTCACATAGACACGGCTTTTCATTATCGATATGTTACTGTATCTAACCCGATGTCAAGCTATTCTAGAAACATCATTGAGCATCATTTTGCTTCGGATAAAGATTTGATGGTCCAGTTGTTTTTTAAGGAAGGTAAGTATTATCTCTCTTTCGAATCGATAACAGGAGCGCAGGTTATTTTACCGGCTAAT
>JABHTA010000065.1 GCA_018669945.1 Flavobacteriales bacterium | reverse complement strand
ATAGTTAAAAACGGAAGTAATATGAATACAAAGTTCTTCATGCGGTGCAAATGTATATGAGAAGAGAACAAATTAATGTACAATAGAAAAACGTTTTCCACAATATTTTGTTGGGTGAACTAAAGGTTGGTTCTGTATCTCTGGTTATACCCCTCAATCCCTTGAAGTCCTCCTGTGTGAACCATGATAACCGATGACCCTTTTTTGAAGTAATCTTTTTTAGCAAGATCGAGAATTCCAAAGGCCATTTTACCCGTGTATATTGGGTCTAGCGGGACATTTGTTTCTTCTTTAAACTCTTTGATAAACTCCTCTAGTTCGGTGCTTCTTTTGGCAAAGCCCCCAAGGTGATAATCAAAAGAAATGTGCCAGTTCTTTCTTTTGATTTTTTCGAATTTCTGAACCGCCTCTGTCAATTTATCTTCACCCTTTAGTGCCGAAAATCCAATTGCATATTGTTCCTTTACAATACTATTTATGACTCCCGAAAAAGTCGTTCCTGTGCCTAAATCACAACAGATATAATCGAAGTCTATATCTATCTCATTAACTATTTCTTCACTCCCTTGTGCACCTAACTCATTCGCTCCTCCTTCAGGAATGATATACACGTTTCCAAACTTATTTCTTAACTCAAGCTGATAATCAGTCTCGCCCTTTTGTTTGTACTCGTCTCGTGAAACAAAGTACAGTTGCATGCCGTTTTCTTTCGCTCGTGTAAGTGTTGGATTCTCTAATTGTTCTTCTCCACGAATTACACCAACTGTCTTAAAACCTTTTTGTTTTCCAATAGCAGCGGCCGAAGCAATATGGTTAGAAAAAGCGCCTCCAAAAGTTAAAATTGTATCCTTTTTTTGAGCTCTTGCTTCTTGAAGATTGTACTTCAGTTTTCGCCACTTGTTCCCTGAAATTTCAGAGTGAATTAAATCGTCTCTTTTTATGTAAAACGTAATCCCGTTGTTGTCAAAAACAGTATGTTCAACTCTTTGGAGGGGGGAAGGAATTTTTAAGTTTTCCACTAAGACTTAACTGGGGTGTCTTTTAATACTTCGACTAGGAAGTGCCAGAATTTATCTACTGTATCAATCTTCACTTTCTCGTCTGGTGAGTGTGGATTCCTAATCGTTGGGCCAAAAGAAATCATATCAACACCTGGTAGTTTTTCTCCTAAAATACCACACTCCAATCCTGCATGACAAGACTGTACTCTTGGGTCTTCGTTAAATATAAACTTGTATTTATCAACCATTAAATCCAATATTTCGGATTTTGGGTTTGGTGACCATCCAGGATAAGAGCCTGTGTGCTCCACGTCACAACCCATTAACTTAAACACTGCCCCAATTGTATAAGCTACGTCCATTTTGGCTGTATCCACAGAGCTTCGTTGCAGGCTTTGCGTGATAAATTTTCCGTCCTTAACAATCACTCTCGACAAAGAAGATGAGGTTTCAACCAACCCATCGATGGTCATGCTCATTGCATACACTCCATTATGCATTGCTCTTACCGAATTAGTAATTTTTTCAGCATCTGCTGCGCATACTACATTTTGCGGAAGGTCAACTTCCTCAATATTTATAACTAACCCCGATTCTACAATTGCGTGTTCGTTTTTTATGTCTATTGAGCGAGATTCAAAATCAGCCAAATAACTTTCTTGAGCTGTAATGATTCCGAAAGACTCTCGTGGAATTGCGTTACGCAAGCTTCCCCCGTCAATTTCAGCAATACGTAAATTATGATTTTCACAACCAGTAATTAAACGATTCATAATCTTGTTTGCATTGCCTCTTCCAAGATGAATATCCATTCCTGAGTGCCCTCCTTTTAGTCCTTTAACTGTGATTTTATAGGCTTGGCCTGTGGCTGGTTCTGTTTCGTATTCGTAGTTCGTGTTAGTGTCAATTCCACCTGCACATCCGATAGAAAACTCGTCATCGTCTTCGGTATCTAGGTTCAATAAAATATCGCCCTCTAATATTCCCTTTTCAAGACCAAAAGCTCCCGTCATGCCAGTTTCTTCGTCAATAGTAAAAAGAGCTTCTAATGCGGGGTGAGCAATTTCTGTTGATTCTAACAAGCTCATAATTGCGGCAACACCCATTCCGTTATCTGCACCAAGTGTCGTGCCGTTTGCAGTAACCCAGCCATCTTCAATTAACATCTGAATCCCTTGGGTTTCGAAATCAAAAACAGTATCCGCATTCTTCTGGTGAACCATGTCTAAATGAGATTGGAGAATTACCGTTTTTCTGTTTTCCATTCCTGAGCTTGCAGGCTTCTTTACAATTACATTACCAACAGAATCAACGTAAGTTTCTAGCCCTAGATTTTCACCGAAGCTTTTAGCAAACGCTATTACTCTTTCTTCTTTTTTTGATGGGCGCGGAACATCATTTAAGTTTGCAAAGTTGTTCCATACTTGTTTTGGCTCTAAGTCTCTTACTTCCATGGTTCGTAACTTTCGTGCAAATATCTATATAAACTGCTAAATTCGCAACACCATGAAACTGTGCATCGCTGAAAAACCAAGTGTAGCTAAGGATATTGCCCATATCCTTGGGGCGGGCACGCGGAAAGATGGCTACTTTGAGGGTAATGGCTACTGGGTGTCTTGGACATTTGGGCACTTATGCACACTCAAAGAACCAAACGATTATGATGCTTTTTGGAAAAAGTGGTCACTAGACTCCTTACCTATGATTCCTCCCAGATTTGGAATTAAGCTGAAGAACAATAAGGGCATTAAAAAACAATTTCAAACCATTGAGAAGCTAGTTCAGAAATGCGACTCTGTTATAAACTGTGGTGATGCTGGTCAAGAAGGTGAGTTGATTCAGAGGTGGGTTCTCTCCTTGGCAAATTCGACAAAACCTTTGTCTCGTTTATGGATTTCTTCGTTAACAGAAGAAGCGATTAAAGAGGGCTTCAAAAACCTAAAACCTGGTAATGATTATAATCGGCTATATGCAGCAGGCATGTGCCGTGCCGTGGGTGATTGGATGCTGGGAATGAACGCGACCAGATTATTTACACTCAAGTTTGGCGGCAACGGGCGAGTACTTTCCGTTGGAAGAGTTCAAACCCCAACCCTGGCGATGATCGTGGAACGACATCATGAAATACAGAACTTTGTTTCGGAGACTTATTTTGAGCTCAAAACAGTTTATCGTGATATTCTCTTTTCGTGCACAAAAGGTAAAATTAGCACAAAAGAAAAAGGAGAAGAGTTAATTCAATCTATTCATGGCTCAGAATTCATGGTTGACTCATATGAGCAAAAAGAAGGAAAACAATTGCCTCCAAAACTATTTGACCTCACCTCAATTCAAGTTGAGTGCAATAAAAAACACGGGCTCTCTGCGGAGAATACTTTAGGGTTTGTACAAAAATTATATGAAAAGAAATTGGTAACCTACCCAAGAGTTGATACCACCTACTTGTCTGATGACATTTACCCTAAAATTAAAGGAATTTTAGAAAAGTTGACTCCCTACAAACAGTATACTGACAAAATTATAGGAAAGAAAATTCGTAAATCAAAAAAGGTTTTCGATAACAAAAAAGTTACCGACCACCACGCAATTATACCAACTGGACAATACCCAAGTAGCCTCTCGCTGCAAGAAAAACAGGTTTACGACATGATATCTAGGCGGTTTATCTCGGTGTTTTTCCCTGATTGTAAAATAAGCAACACTGCTGTAATAGGTCTGCTAGATAAACTAAAGTTTAAAGCTACCGGGAAGCAAATTCTAGACCCGGGATGGAAGGAGCTTTACCCCGCCGAAGATTCAAAAGATGACGGAGTTATGCCTTCTTTTGAAAAAGGGGAGAAAGGTGTTCATCAACCGCAGTTACAAGAAAAACATACAGCACCGCCAAAATACTATACGGAAGCTTCGCTCTTGCGCGCAATGGAAACAGCAGGAAAACAAGTTGATGATGATGGTCTTCGTGAGTTGATGAAGGAGAATGGGATTGGAAGACCTTCTACTAGAGCCAATATTATTGAAACACTCTTTAGAAGAAAATATATCGAACGTCAAAAAAAGAGAATTGTAGCTACGTCAACCGGTATAGATTTAATAGGTAAAATTAACTCAGACTTGCTTAAATCGGCTGAACTAACTGGTCTTTGGGAAAAGAAACTAAGAGACATTGAAACGGGTGCCTTGGCAACTAGCACATTCAAAGAAGAACTGAATCAAATGGTGTCGGAATTGGTAAAAGACGTAAAATTAAATAGACAAAAATCTACGCCACACTCTTGTCCTAAATGTAAAAAAGGGCTCATTGCCTCTGGTAAATCTGCTTGGGGTTGTTTAGACTATAAAAATGGCTGTGATTTCAAAATTCCTTTTGTTTATCGGGGTGTTCGGTTAACTCCTAAAGAAGCTGGAAGCTTGTTAAAAACGGGAAAAACAGCTGAAAAATACGTGTTAGAAAACTCAGAAAGCGAGGAGGCTCAACATATTTCGTTAGCTGCAATAATTGAGGTAAAAAATCAATAACTAACCAGACCTAATTATATTTGTTAGATGGATTATATGAGCGGTTTTTCAAGCAACTCTAAATTAGAACAGGATGACTATTACCTTGCGCCAGAAGGGTATAAGGTATTCACCGAAAAATACTTACTCAAACGTGGGTATTGCTGCAAAAACGCATGTCGACACTGCCCATACGGATTCAATAAGAAAACAGGAAGAATAGAAAAATAATGGATTTTAAAGCACTTATTAAACAAGGTATCCCGACGGAGTTGCCCGCGAAAAAAGAATACGACACTGCGGTTTCTCACGCCCCCAAGCGTAAAGCAATTCTTACCGCTGAAGAACAAAAATTAGCATTAAAAAATGCGTTAAGGTATTTTGACAAGAAGCACCACGCAGAGCTTGTTGTTGAATTCAAACAAGAGCTGGAAGAATACGGAAGAATCTATATGTACCGTTTTCGTCCTGACTATAAAATTTACGCTCGTCCGATAGGTGAGTATCCTGGCAAGTCTCTCCAGGCTAAGTCTCTAATGCTGATGATTCAAAACAATTTGGATTATGCAATAGCACAGCACCCTCACGAACTTATTACTTATGGAGGTAACGGTGCTGTTTTCTCTAATTGGGCACAGTATTTATTGTGTATGAAGTATTTATCTGAAATGACTAATGAGCAAACGCTAGTAATGTATTCTGGCCACCCAATGGGTTTGTTTCCCTCGCACAAAGATGCCCCTCGAGTTGTTGTTACTAATGGGATGATGATTCCTAACTACTCGAAGCCTGACGATTGGGAAAAATACAATGCTTTAGGTGTAACTCAATATGGACAAATGACTGCCGGTTCATATATGTATATCGGACCACAAGGAATTGTTCACGGAACAACAATTACAGTATTAAACGGCTGTAGAAAAATTGACGACAAAGGTGCCGCAGGTAAATTATTCGTTACCTCAGGACTAGGAGGAATGAGCGGCGCACAGCCCAAAGCGGGAAATATAGCAGGTGTGGTTTCTGTAACGGCTGAAATTAATCCCGATGCGGCTTACAAAAGACAAGAACAGGGCTGGGTTGATGAGGTTATTTCAGACCTTGATGTGCTATGTAATAGAGTTACTAAAGCTGTTACCGCAAAAGAAGTTCTTTCATTTGCCTACGATGGAAACATAGTAGATGTTTGGGAAAAGTTTGATGAAGAAAATATTTACGTTGACTTAGGCTCAGATCAAACGTCATTACATAACCCCTGGGCTGGAGGTTATTACCCTGTTGATATGACTTACGAAGAGTCTAACGATATGATGGCTAATAACCCTGGGCTCTTCAAAGAAAAAGTTCAGGCTACGCTTAGAAGACATGCAGATGCTGTAAACAAACACACAGCTAAAGGCACCTATTTTTTCGATTATGGAAACGCCTTTTTATTAGAGGCTTCTCGTGCTGGTGCTGATATAATGGCAGAAAACGGAATTGATTTTAAATACAACTCCTACGTTCAAGACATAATGGGGCCTATGTGTTTCGATTATGGTTTTGGACCGTTCCGCTGGGTGTGTACTTCTGGTAAACCTGAAGATTTGAAAACTACAGACGGTATCGCTTGTTCAGTTCTAGAAGAGATAATGAAAAACTCTCCAGACGAAATCCAGCAACAAATGCAGGACAACATTACTTGGATTAAAGGTGCGCAAGAAAACAAGTTGGTGGTTGGCTCTCAAGCCCGTATTTTATACGCTGATGCTGAAGGAAGAATGAAAATTGCCGAAGAGTTTAACCGCGCTGTTGCTGAGGGAAGGCTTTCTGCGCCGGTAAATTTAGGCCGAGACCACCATGATGTTTCTGGCACAGATTCCCCTTATCGTGAAACATCTAATATCTATGACGGCTCACAATTTACTGCTGACATGGCGATTCAGAATGTGATTGGTGATTCGTTTAGGGGTGCGACTTGGGTAAGCATCCATAATGGTGGAGGTGTCGGTTGGGGTGAAGTTATAAATGGTGGTTTCGGAATGACTTTAGATGGTTCCGCTGACGCTGACCGAAGATTGAAATCCATGCTGTTTTGGGATGTAAACAACGGTATTGCTCGAAGAAGCTGGGCAAGAAACGATGAGGCCATGTTCGCTATTAAACGAGAAATGGATAGAAATCCCCAACTGAAAGTTACTTTGCCTAATATTGTTGATGAAAATCTACTAAACTAATACCAATGGATGTAGGAACGATAATACTCGCGATTTCGCTCATCGTCATAATGTTTGGCATGGGTCTATCCCTTGTGAAAGATGATTTTATTCGCATATTTCAAAAGCCAAAAGCGATTGTCGTTGGGCTTGTAAATCAGATTGTTCTTTTGCCAATTATAGCTTATGTTCTAATTTCAATTTTCGGAACAGGAGCAGACATCGCCATAGGTGTTATGGTTTTAGCGGCATGCCCCGGGGGGCCAACATCCAACCTGATTACACACCTTGCTAAAGGAGACACTGGTTTGTCCGTTTCATTGACAGCTGCAAATAGCTTAATAACAATTTTTACTATTCCTTTTGTGGTAGATTTTGCATTAACTGAGTTTTTAGATGCAAGCGAAATGATACAAATTGACAAGGTCAAAACAATTGCTCAAATTTTCGTAATTGTAATTATCCCTGTGTCAATTGGTATGGGAATAAAAGCCGCAAAACCAGCTTTTGCGGACAAGATGAACAAGCCAGTAAAAATTGCCTCTGGAGTTGTATTGTTCTTAGTAATTATTGGTTTGGTTCTAAAAAAGAAAGAAGACCTTGTTCCTTACTTTAAGCAAGCAGGGCTTATTGCTTTAGCGTTAAATATTGCAACAATGTTAATCGGGTTTATATCTGCCAAAATTGCCAAGTTAAGTTTATCTCAATCCCTTACTATTTCTGTTGAGTCGGGTATTCAAAACGGAACAATGGCTATTGCTGTTGCTTCAACTATTTTGTTAAACGAAAATTATGCAATTGCCCCTGCGATATACAGCCTAATAATGTTTTTCACTGGAGGAGTAGTTATTGCTTACGGCATGAAATCGGTTAATTTAAATGAATAATCTATCGCGTTGCGCTTGGCCTGGTAAAGACCCTTTGTACATTAAATACCATGACGAAGATTGGGGGGTGCCTGTACGAGAAGACCAAAAGCTATTTGAGTTTTTAACACTAGAAACATTTCAGGCGGGACTGAGTTGGATAACCGTTCTTCGAAAACGAAAAAATTTTCGCGCTGCATTTGATAACTTCAATTACAAAAAAATTGCTGAATATGATGATTCAAAGTTTGATTCGCTTCTTCAAAATGTTGGTATTATTCGTAATAAACTCAAAATCAAAGCAGCTATTTCCAATGCGAGGGCTTTTATGATTGTTCAAAAAGAGTTCGGCTCATTCACAAAGTACATTTGGGGGTTTACCGATGATAAAGTTGTACAAAATAACTTTCAATCCGTGTCAGAAATACCAGCAACAACTAAGTTGTCAGACACTATAAGCAAAGACCTAAAACAAAGAGGGTTTAAGTTTGTGGGTTCAACCGTGATTTATGCGCACATGCAAGCAACTGGAATGGTAAACGACCACATTGTCTCTTGTTTTCGCCACAAAGAAATTGCTAATGTTTAAAAACCTAGAAAAAAAAGAAGTAATTTTTTGGGGGTCAATTCTGCTTTTGAGTACCCTCAAAATAACAATCGGAGATGTGTCTTTTTATGACACAATTGATCCCTCAATTGACTTTTTTGATGGACTAAAAGATTGGTATCGTTGGGCCTACCACTTCTTTTCAACATTTATTCTTTTCGCTGTAATTCCAGGAGTAATTGTAAAAACCGTTCTTAAAAAATCACTGAAAGAAATTGGAGTAACACTTGGTGATTGGAAATTCGGATTATCCGCTTTTCTAATCCTGTGTGTTGTTTCGGCATACCCGGTTTATAATTCCTCGTTTGATCAGGAGCACCTACAATTTTATCCCCTCACCACATTGGCAACAAAAACACCGTTGTTGTTTCTTTTGTGGTCATTAACCTACTTGCCTCATTACATTGGTTGGGAGTTGTTTTTTAGGGGTTATATTGGTTTTGAATCTAAATCGAGATACGGCATAGTTGCTGGTATCGCTATTCCTACCCTTCTAACAACATTAATGCATATAGGAAAGCCCTCTGGCGAACTCTGGGGGGCGCTAGTTCTGGGGATAATTATGGGCGCAATAACCTTTCGCTCTCGGTCTATCCTTTGGATACTAATCTTTCATTGGTATTTAGGGCTATTGAATTCTTACTTTTGCGGAACCGTGTAGCGGTTTATTATTACAACATAATTTACAAATAGTGAATAAAATTGCGATTATTGGTGGTGGAAACATCGGGACTTCCTTGGCTGAAGGGCTTATAAAATCTGGTAAATATTCTGTTGATGATATAATCATCAGTAAAAGAAACCCGAACACGTTGCCTCTTCTTCTCAAAAAAGGGTTTAATATTATTTCCGATAACAAATCCGCTATACAGCAATCTGAAATTGTTATGCTAGCTGTTTTGCCACAGCAGTTTGATGCTGTTATTTCGGAAATAAAGGGGTCGTTGACGGCAAGTCATGTTTTAGTTTCGGTGGTCTCTGGGGTTACAATTGCTGCGATTGAATCAGTGGTTTCAAATACGCCCATCCTTCGCGCAATGCCAAATACCGCCATTGCTATTCAAGAGTCGATGACCTGTATTGCGTCAAATGAAAAATCTAAACCCCACGAGAATAGAGTCTCAAAGATATTCGACTGTGTTGGTTTGTCTATGATAATACATGAAGAGCTTATGACCTCTGCAACAGCGTTGTGCGCTTGTGGAGTAGCTTTCTTTCTTCGTGCTATAAGGGCCGCTTCTCAAGGGGGAACACAAATAGGGTTTCACGCAGATGAAGCGCTGAAAATGGCTGCACAAACCGCTAAAGGTGCCGCTGCACTTTTAGTTGAACACGGGAAACACCCCGAAAGAGAAATTGACAAAGTAACTTCCCCTGAAGGGTGCACTATTGCTGGGCTTAATGAAATGGAACACAAAGGCTTTAGTTCAGCAATGATACGTGGAATCTTAACCTCGGCGGGGAAAGCGGGAAAGCTATATTAAAAACTAAGTTTCTCATTTTTCGTAATTTGCGCTCACTAATGAGCAAAACCTATGCTTTTTTTTTAATAATGCTTTTTCTTGTTGGATTGCTCCATGCCCAAGAAAATGCTCTCATAAACCCAGATAAAGCTTTTGCAAATGAAAACTTCAAAGCAGCGATAAAAGGGTATAAAAAACAACTCATCGCCCAGCCACAAGATTATCAAGCGCAATTTCAATTGGGGAAATGCTACATTAATACTTTTGAGGAAAGGGAGAAAGCGGTATTCTACTTAGAAAAGATCAAAGACCGAAAAGATAATAATTTTGAAGTACTCTATTATTTAGGAAGAGCATATCACCTAAATTATAAATTCGTTTTGGCTATCTCAACTTTTTCTGCCCTAATAGATTCTACCTCCGATGCCCTTTTTATTAAAAATGCACAACGACAAATTGAAATGTGTAACAACGCAATAAAACTTATTTCTAGCCCTATTAATGTTACATTACGGAACATGGGAGACACCGTCAACTCTTCCGCAGATGATTATAATGCATTTATAGACCAAACGGAGTCTATAATGGTCTTTTCTTCTAAGCGGAAGAAACGAAACAAGGCCGAAGCGCCATTTGCTAATGGCGAATACACCTCTGATATTTTTTTGTCTTATTACGAAGAAGGTGCCTGGCAAAAAATTAAATCGCAATCAAACGTGTCTACCCCGGAAAACGAAGAAATAGTTGGGCTTTCTGCCGATGGCAAGCTGATGTTTTACAACTCAACCACAAAAGGTGCTTTAGGTGAAATGATTGTTTCTAAAAGAAAATCTGGTTCGTTTAAAGAGCCAATCATGGTTGAAAAAACGATTAACTCCAATGCTTTTGAAACAACAGCCTCTGTTTCCAACTCAAGGCAAAAATTTTTTTATGGAAGCAATAGGGAGGGGGGCGTTGGACAGTTTGATATTTACTGGGCAAACCGTTTGCCAGACATTAATTGGGCAAAACCACAACAGTTAGGTGCTGGAATTAATACAGAATACAACGAGCTATATCCTCAATTATCACCTGACGAAAAAACGCTTTATTTCTCTAGTGAAGGGCATAATAGTATGGGGGGATATGATTTATTTAAATGCGAATGGGACTCAGAAAAACATGTGTGGGGGGAACCACAGAATCTCGGCTATCCTATTAACACTCCTGATGATGATATGCATATTGCTATAAATGCGGATGGCTCCACGGGATATATCTCCTCGTGGAGAAAAGACTCACGAGGGGGGCTAGATATTTATAGTGTCTCATTTAATGATGCTGAGCGTAAAGCCTCCATAATAACTGGCAACGTAATTACAACTGTCTCCATTAGCTATCAAGATGCGCCGGCCAATATTAACAAAACTAATGCTACGGCAGAAATTCAGATAAACGAGGCTTTGCTTGACGTATATAATAGTGTTGGGGGGCTTGTTGGTTCCTACTTAACAAATCCTAGTAGCGGCAAGTTTGTTCTCATACTTCCTCCTGGAAAATATTCTATAGAGCTGCATGCTAATGGTTATAAAGAAACTATAATTCCTATTGAGATATACGGAGAAAGGAAGTTTGAACGACTAATTTCAAAAAACCTTACTATTAAATACGATGGAGCGCGGGCCCCTGTTAGCTATAAAGATCTTCGATAATAAATACCTGTTTTTAACATTCGCGCAGCACTTAATACTCACCTTTTTACGTTGCTATGAATAAAACACACTTTTTCATGTTTTTTGCCTTTAATTAGATTCGCTCCATTAATAAAAAACGCCATGATTTTGAAGTCGTTGATGGAGAGGGGTCTGCCAAAATATGTATTGTATTACATTTTTAAAGGTGGTAAAAAAAACAAATAAAATTGTTTAACTCGCAATACTTACTTTTGAAAAATAATATTTCATGGCGCGTTAATGTTTCTAGAACTCCGGCGGTTGATTCCGTTTATGTGTTCACAAATATTAAGCTCTTAGAAGTCCAAAAGAAACCGCTACATAAAAAGATCTATAAAAAATTTAGTTACTAAGCTATTGGAAAAACCATCTCCTTCTCCTTTTGCAAGAGCGCCTCTGTCGAAAGAGAAAACGAAAAAGACAGAGTTTGTGATTAGTTCAACAAATATTTCTCGCTTAAATAAATCTCACTTTTCTGAACTAATTTCTATAGCCAAAAACTCCTTGGGAGAGGGATATATTACTCTTTCAGAACTAATGTCCTATCTTGAAGAAGATTCCAGAGTTTGTCTCGTTGCAAAAACAAAAGGTAAAATTTCAGGTTTCCAACTAATGAAAAGATGCAACCCGAGTGATCTTAATGTTTTGGCGAATTCACAAAAAATTTGGTTCCGCTCCCGTTATAAAAACTATTCTTCTTTTGGAATGCTAAAAACTCTAGTGGTCCTTCCTGAAAATCAAAAACAAGGAATAGGAACAATGTTGACAAAGAAAAGCATAGAAATTCTTCAAGAGTCTTCCAAAAAAATCATCTCTATTTGCTGGGAAAATGATGGGGTTACTCCTGTCTTGGGATTACTCCAAAGGTTTGGAATGAAGCAGGTAAAACGGTTTGAGTTGTTTTGGGCTAAAGACAGTCTGGAGAAAAAGTACCGCTGCATCATTTGTGGTGAGCCCCCGTGTAAATGCAGTGCATTTATTTATGAGACATAGAGAAAATATTAGACGCCTATTAGCGCCTGTAAATCGTCTTAATAATAATCGGGTTGGTTGGCGAAGTTGCGCCGTGATTATCAAGAACTCTTCCTTTCACTCATAGATTCCGCTATATTTGTTAAATAGCTAAAAACTGAAATATGTCTTATATTGCACCTTGTCCTAAGTGCCGCTCTAATTTTCCGTATCCTTCTGGAGCACTAATGATTTGTCCTGAATGTGCTTATGAATGGAATCCGGAGGAGTTAGAAGAGTCTAGTCTGGTTGTTAAAGACTCGAACGGGAATCAGCTCGAAAACGGAGACAGCGTAACTGTAATTAAAAACTTGCCCGTAAAAGGTGCTCCGAAACCGATCAAATCAGGCACCAAGGTCAAAAACATTAGATTAGCTGAAGGTGATCATAATATTAATTGCAAAATTGATGGATTTGGATCATTATCGCTCAAGTCTGAATTCGTTAAAAAGCTTAAACAAAAGCCATGAAGGCTGCCTCCGTCCATGACTTAAAAAGAGAAATGAAAAACAGTTCTCAAGAAGAATTGTTAGAACTCTGCCTGAGGCTAACTAAGTTCAAAAAAGAGAACAAAGAACTTGTCACCTATCTAATTTATGAAGCAGCAGACGAACACTCATATATCGAGAGTGTAAAACGCGAAATAGATGAGCAGTTCGAAAATATTAACAAACAAACTTACTATCTAGTAAAGAAAAGCGTTCGCAAAATTCTACGCATAGCCAAGAAATACATACGTTATACTCTTAAAAAAGAAACAGAAGTAGAGGTGCTACTTTATTTTTGTTTGAAGCTAAAAACCATGTCTCCAAAATATACAGGCAACACCATTTTGGTAAATACCTACAATAAACAATTAAAGCTTGTCGGTAAAATAGTAGCAAAGCTTGATCAAGATTTACAATACGATTATGGTTTAGAAATAGAGGAACTAAATGAGCTATAATATTGTTCTAATAGAACCCGAAATACCCAATAATACGGGTAATATCGGTCGGCTAAGTTTAGCTTCTGGTTGTAACCTACACCTCGTAAAACCATTTGGTTTTGAGCTAAGCGATTCTCGGGTAAAACGTTCGGGGCTAGACTATTGGCAACACGTTCCCCTTACTATCTACGAAAGTGTAAGTGCGTTTTTTGCGACTCATTCTGATAAAAAAATGGCTTTTCTTTCAAGTCACGGAACAAAAAACTATACAACAATAGATTATACTAATAACATGTTTTTAATCTTCGGGAAAGAGTCGAAAGGTTTACCAGAAGACATTATTAAAAAACACCAAAACAATCTCTTCCAAATACCCGTACTAAGCCCCCATGTAAGGAGCTTAAATTTAGCCAACGCAGTAAGTATTATTGTTTATGAAGGATTAAGAAACCTTTACTAAAACCTCACGTAATAAGCCAAAAACAAGCTAAGTAAGATTTTTAGTCTACTTTTGCACCCTCAAAATAAAAAACACTCCCTTTGGCAACATTTAAAGAACTCGGTCTTTCAGAAGATATACTAAAAGCCCTAACAGGACTTGGCTTCGAAACACCAAGCGAAATACAGGAACAATCTATTCCTCGGCTATTAGTCTCTCCTCGAGATTTTATCGGTCTTGCGCAAACAGGAACAGGTAAAACGGCTGCGTTTGGATTACCTCTTTTAGAGCGTATTGACCCAAATGACAACTGCACACAAGGATTGGTTCTCGCGCCAACAAGAGAGTTGGGTCAGCAGATCGCTGAACAGCTTGATATTTTCAGTAAACACATGGATAAAGTTAATGTGTTAGCGGTTTATGGGGGGGCTGCTATATCTAACCAAATGCGTGCACTCAAAAGAACGCAACATGTTATTATAGCCACACCAGGTAGGTTGCTTGATTTAATAAAGCGTAGGGCGGTTAAATTAGAACAGCTTCGTTTCTTAGTCTTAGATGAAGCTGATGAAATGTTGAATATGGGCTTTAAAGAAGAGCTTGATGCTATTCTTAGTCATACCCCAGAAGAAAAATTAACGTGGTTGTTTTCGGCTACAATGCCAAACGAAATAAAGAGGATTGTTGCTAAATATATGGACAACCCTATTGAGGTTAAAATTGACGCTCAAACCAAAGTAAATACTAACATTGAGCATCAATTTATCGCAACAAAAGCATCTGATAAAACTGAGGCGTTAATGCGGATTTTAGACATCAATCCCGATATTAGAGCTGTGGTGTTTTGCCGAACAAAACGCGACACACAAGGTCTTGCAGAACAGTTGTTGGGAAGAAACTACAAGGCTGATGCGCTTCATGGGGATTTATCTCAGGCGCAACGAGATCGAGTAATGAAACGTTTTAAAGAAAATAGATTACAAGTGCTGATTGCTACGGATGTTGCTGCTCGTGGAATTGATGTTAATGATCTTACCCATGTATTTCATCATTCTTTACCTGACCAAAATGAATACTATACTCACAGAAGTGGTCGTACAGCCCGTGCAGGAAAAAAAGGAATTTCTATTGCTTTTATTAACACGAGAGAAAACGGGAAAATTAATCGCCTATCTAAACAGCTTGGTATTAGGTTTACTAAAATTGAAGTGCCGGGTGCTAATGAAGTTGCTGCAACGAGAATGGAGGCTTGGTGCAATGGAATTATTGCCAAAACTTCTCCTAAGAAAATAGATGAAGCACTAATTGCTAAAGTTAATGAGCTTTTTAGCGGGCTAACAAAAGAAGAGTTAATCGAAAAAATTCTGGTTGGTGAGTTAGATAAACTGCAAACAAAGTCTTCTAAGAACTTAAACCAAACAGGTTCTGATAGACAAGAAGGTAGAGATCGTGATAGGGAAAGAAGAGACGATAGGAAATCTCGCTTCGATAGAAACGACAGAAGAGAACGCCCAGAATATAGTAGCAGCGTAAGAAAGCCACGTGTTAGAGATAACGGGAACGATCAAGGTCACGGTAGCTGGAAGAAAAAAGAAAGAAGGTCTAAGCCTTCTGGAGACACTAACCGATATTTTATAAATATGGGTTCTCGCGATAAGATTAGTAAGCAAGACTTAATGAATTTTATAACCGAAGTTGCTGGAATAAAACCTTCAAGTATTGGCACGGTAGATTTACAAGGTTCATTCTCTTACTTTGAAGTAGATTCATCTGCCGATAAAAAAATGGTTAAGTTTAAAGGGATTACTCTTGAAGATGGTAGAGAATTAAGGGTTAATAGAGATAGCTGATTTACTGCTTCGTTAATCCGTGTCTGTTAATTATATTGTTCTACTTCTTTGTTAAAACAGCGTGTGTTGGGGTTAATTTTTCTGTTTTTCTATTTATTACCGCACGTATAAAATATGCCACTATAAATGAAAATAAGTAATTCAACTATTTTAATTACCGGAGGAAGTTCTGGTATTGGTAAAGAAACCGCTAAGCAGTTTGTTAAAAAGGGCGCTAAGGTTCTTATTACTGGAAGAAATGAAGTAAAATTAAATAATGTGGCTAATAAAATAGGGGCAATTCCGCTCTTGTTTGATATAAGCCAGTTAGACAGTATTTCGCTTCTAACCGAAAAGGCAATCTTGCTTTTAGGTGGTAGAATTGATGTGTTGGTTAATAATGCCGGAATTGGTCTTTTTCCAAAATTAGGGGAAATAACTAAAGAAGATCTACAGGATGTTTATTCAACTAATGTGTTTGGTCTTGCTTTGCTAACGCAAGAAGTCGTTAAAACATTTAAAAACCAAAATTATGGTAACATAATTAATATAGGTTCTAGCGCAAGTTTGAAGGGTTTTGTTGGTGGAACCATTTACGCTGCCTCGAAATTTGCTTTAAGAGGAATGACTCAATCGTGGCAAGCCGAATTAAGAAAATTTAATATACGTGTTTCTTTAGTTAACCCAAGTGAAGTTGCAACAGCTTTCGCTGCCGCTAATAGGGAAGAACGAGAAGAAGTGTCGAATAAACTTGGACCAAAGGAAATAGCAGATTCTATTGTCTCCGTTGTTGAGATGCGGAACAAGGGGTTTGTTCCTGAAATAAACATTTGGGCAACTAACCCTTTTTAACTATTCAAGCCTATTTTTAAATCTGTTAAGTTAGAAATTACTGCACAAAATTTAAAACCAGAACTAAAGGCATTTTATCTGTCTATGTTCTTGTTATAAGAAATTTTTCCAACCATTATAAAATTTAAATAATAGTTACTCTTTTCCCTGCTCAACATCAACCTTAATTCTCTTCTCTTTATTAGCTAATTGCCAGGAGGTATAAAAAACTAAACGTGTAATCGTTTCTATTTTATCAAAATTAATTTTATCCACGGTGTCTGTTGGTTTGTGATAATCTGCGTGCACACCATTAAAATAAAAAATCACTGGTACATTGTTCTTCGCAAAGTTATAGTGATCAGAACGATAGTAATATCTATTTGGATCGTCTATCGTATTAAATTCATAATCTAAATCCAATTTGGTATAAGTCCTATTCGCGGTTTCATTTATCTCGTGTAATTCTGTGCTTAGCATCGTAGAGCCTATAATGTATACGTAGTTCGGATCGTCAGCATGTTTTACGTCTAACCTCCCAATCATATCAATATTTAAATCAACCACTGTATTAGCTAGCGGATAAACAGGGTTTTCAGAATAATACTCTGATCCCAACAGTCCTTTTTCTTCTCCAGCTACAGGCATAATTAAAATGCTTCTTCTCGGGCCATTTCCATCTGCTTTTGCCTTTGCAAATGCTTCGGCGATTTCCATAATTGCAACTGTTCCTGATCCATCATCATCTGCACCATTATAGACTTCGTTGTTTTTTATATCAACCCCGATATGATCATAATGAGCCGTAAGAATAACTATCTCTTCTTTTTTATCTGTTCCCTCAATAAAACCTAACACATTTTCAGAAGAAAGATATTCCGTTTCGCGATGCATTTCTACCGAAAGACTTGTTTTACAATTAAGTATAATCGTCTTTTTTGTAATTTTTTTTCGAAGAGATTCAATTGTTTCTCCAGATTCCTTTAATATTTCATTTGCCATTTTTGGAGAAATATAGAAGTTCTTTAATCGCTTTGATGGTGCCTCTTTTCCTATATCTAACATCATAGATGGCGACTCTATATAATGAATCATAGTCAACACGTTTTGCTGAATATTTTCAGGAACAATTAATATAGCTTTTGCTCCCTTATCTTTAGCAACTTGCATTTTCATACGCCAATTCATAGACCAAGGGGAAGACTCTTTACTCTTCGTTATAATTGATTTTCCTTTTTTAAATGGCTCACCAGCTAACACCATCACAACCTTTCCTTTTACATCTATATGTCCATAGCTATCATGTCTTTTGTCATCAATGCCATAACCAACAAAAACCACTTCATCTGCGGTAAACGAAGTATCGTGAAATCCTTTATAAAAATAAAAGTCATCTAAGAACCCATATTGCTTATCATTAATGGTAATATCAGTTCCGCCAGAATGTTGAATAATTAACGGAAACTCTTGATAATATTCTCCATTATTTCCTCCAGGAACACCTATTGATTTAAAATGATTAGCAATATATTCTGCTGCCATCTTCTGGCCTTTTCTCCCCGTTTCACGCCCTTCATATTCGTCTGAAGCAATAATTTCTAAGTGTTTTTTTAAATCACTTGCTAAAATTGTATTTCCATAAATAGAAGCAGAATCTATTTGTGCTATACTAGAAAAACCATAAGCCAAAATAAATAATCCTATAACAAACCTCATTAAACGCAAGCAATTTTATTCACTCTGTTTTGGTGTCTTCCTCCTTCAAATTGCACAGAAAAAAATGCTTCTACAATATCAATTGCTTTTTCTTCGCTAATAAATCGGGCAGGCATTGTAAGAATATTTGCATCATTATGTTGTCTTGCCAAACTTGCTAATTCGGGTTCCCAACAAATTGCTGATCTTATTCCTTGGTGTTTATTAGCAGCCATACTAATTCCGTTACCGCTACCGCAAATCAAAATTCCTAAATCAAATTCCCCTTTTTCTACTCCACTTGCAACAGGATGGGCAAAATCTGGATAGTCTACACTATCTGAAGAACTACAACCAAAATCTTTTACTTCGTGTCCTTTTTCTACTAAATGATTTATTACTTTATTCTTTAAATCAAACCCTGCGTGGTCTACCCCTATAGCTAGCTTCATTATAAAATTATTTAAAATTTTGCCGTAAATATACTTATTAACACAAAACTTGTTAGTTAAGCCTATATCTATGTTAATAAACTTTGAAAGAAATAATTGCTAATTAAATACACCCTTTGCATATCTAAAATAAAATAATACACATTAAAAAAGAGAATATACTTACACACCAAATATTAATAAATACTCAACAAAAAAAATACTTAATTGAAAAACTATTTATTATAATTTAATGATATATGTTAATATATCTTGTTTGTTAATAAACTTATAAAATGATTGTTTTTGTTCAAATTTTGTACATTTAGAATGTTAATATTACGTTACTTTATTTTTATAACTCATTTAACCTAAAATTAAATAAACTAATTACTAACAGAATTAACAGCCTATATATAATAATATGATTTTTTATAAATTTCTAAAATTAATATACACTGTGAATAACCTAAAGAAAATAGGTATTATATTACTTTTTATTTTTATTTTTTATTCGGGATTTTCTCAAATTATTAATCCTAATGGATTTAATGAATTATTATATTCAAATGGGGTAAAGTCCAGTGAAGGTATTATGAAAAATGGAAAACCTGAAGGTTATTGGAAAACATATTATCAAACAGGAAAAATTAAATCAGAGGGAAATAGAAAAAATCACAAATTAGATAGTCTTTGGAAATTTTATAGTGAGACAGGAATTTTAACCAATCAAATTTATTATAAAAATGGAAAAAAAAACGGTGTAACAACAACTTATTACAAAGAAGGATTTAAAAAATCAGAGGAATTTTGGATAGATAATAAGCGAGAAAAGCGGTCTATATATTACGATAAAGAAGAAAACGTAACTAGCCTAATACCTTTTATTGAAAATAAGAAACAAGGCAAGGGCATAAACTATGCTAAAGATGGAAGAATAATTACTATTATTACTTATGATGAAGGATATGCTAAAAAAGAAGAAGAAATAAATCGCAAAAATAGAGAAGGAAATAAACACGGTGTTTGGAAGGGGTTTTATGAAGAGGGTATTGTTGTTAAATGGGAAGGAAGGTATATAAATGGAAAAAAAAATGGTTATTTCCGAGAATACTCTCCTAAAGGAAAACTACTTACAACGACTAAATGGGAACTAGGCGAAGTAATTAGTAATGCAGAAGAACAACAAGCTGTCGAGGTAAAAAAAGAGTACTATGATAATGCACAAGTTAAGTCTATTGGTAATTATAATAGTAAAGGAAACCCCGTTGGAATTTTTAGAGAATATACTCCCGAAGGAAATATTTCAGAGTCTATGATTTATATTGATGGCGTTTTAATGGGAATTGGCGGAGTTGTTGATGAAGCGGGAGTAAAACACGGGGATTGGATTGAATATTATGAAAGCGGAGAAACTAGGTGTAAAGGAAAGTATAAAACAGGCAAGAGTGTAGAAGAATGGATATATTACCATCCAAACGGAAAAATAGAGCAAAAAGGGCAGTATAGAACTGATGGAAGAATAACGGGAGAATGGAATTGGTATTATAACAACGGAAATATTGAGAGAAAAGAAAGTTTTAGAAACGGGAAAGAAGAAGGTTATTTTGTAGAATATTGTGATACAGGTAAAGTGCTTTCTAAAGGAAATTTTTTAGATGGTTTAAAAGAAGGTCTTTGGTATAATTATGTTGGTGATCATAAAGAAGAAGGAAAATATATAAGTGGTTTACAAACAGGAATTTGGAATCATTATTATGATAATAATAAACTTCGATTCCAGGGAAATTACATTGATAGCGAACCCGATGGAAAACACATATATTATTATAGAACAGGAAATAAAATGCTACAAGGAGAGTATATAATGGGGAAAAAAGAGGGAGAGTGGAAAAGGTATAACGAATTTAATGAAATAGTTTT
>JABHTA010000072.1 GCA_018669945.1 Flavobacteriales bacterium | reverse complement strand
TTAGCGAAAGTAGGACTTGAACCTACGACATTTGGATTATGATTCCAACGTTCTAACCAACTGAACTATTTCGCCTTATTTTGATTTTGCAATCAACAAATTAAGCACGTTCACTTGATTATGTGTTAAAAAACGATATAATTGTTGTCCACCATTATTCAATAAGCCTAATACCCCTTTTGAGGAATTAGTTAAATTTTGATAAACACCTGCTTGATTCTCAAACAAACTTAATAACCCGAACAATTTCGCAACCATTGAAGGACTATAAAAATATAAGCCATTTTCCAGACATCCCAACAGAAATAACTGGGGTGATGTATCAATGAGTTTCAATAACTCTTTCTGTGTTTCTAAACCACTATTTTCTGAATAAATCAGAAAAACTTTTCCTTGAAAAACAGAAGATATACTTTTATAACCAGTGTTCGCCAAAAGGCTTTTTAGACGTTTATTCTGAATAAATTTGGCTTTAAAACCTAAGTTATTCAAAGAATTTTTGAATTCATACGACTGGTTTGTATCAAAATTGGAATAAGAAACAAAAGCAATAAAGTTATTAGATTCAAGCAGTTTTTTTATTTGAAGTTCTTTAATATTTAAAAGATTTGTAGATTGCATCAGTAATTGTTAGTTTTCTACTTTCATACGTAGTAAGAATGACTCAAAATATCCAAAGAATGGAATGATGATTAGGAAATAAGCGAAATAGAAAACAGTCGCTACTTGTCCAATCTCCACAAATGGGTATTCTACTACATTTTGTCCAATCCAACCAAGAATCAAGAAATCCGCGATGAAGACCCAGAATAAGATCTTAAACAATGGGCGGAAAGTTGAACTTCTAATCTCTGAACTCTGAGTGAATGGGATAGTTAATAGAATTAAAATAGCTCCAACCATTGCTACCACTCCTCCTAATTTATCAGGAATTGAGCGTAAAATAGCGTAAAATGGTAAGAAATACCACTCTGGAACAATGTGTGCCGGAGTTACTAATGGGTTTGCTGGAATATAGTTATCTGAGTGTCCTAGAACATTTGGATAAAAATATACAACAAATGAGAAAAATACCGCAAACGAAATGAATACGAATAAATCCTTTACATAACAGTAAGGATAGAATGGCATTTTATCGGTGGTAGTATCAACACCTAATGGGTTGTTGTTTCCGGTCTGGTGTAATAATACTAGGTGAGTAATTACTAAACCAGCAATTACAAAAGGTAATAAATAGTGTAAACTGAAGAAACGGTTCAAAGTTGCGTTATCTACAGAGAAACCTCCCCATACCCACTCTACGATAGCTTGTCCAACAAATGGGATTGCTGAAGCTAAGTTGGTAATCACGGTTGCACCCCAGAAACTCATTTGTCCCCATGGTAAAACATAACCGATGAACCCAGTACCCATCATTAAAAGATAGATAATCACTCCTGAACACCATAAGTGCTCTCTTGGGTGAGTGTAAGAACCATAATATAGGTTCTTTGCCATATGTACGTATACAGCAATAAAGAACATTGAAGCACCATTCGCATGTAAATAGCGTAATAGCCAACCGTTGTTCACGTCGCGCATAATATGCTCTACACTAGCAAAAGCTAAATCTACGTGTGGAGTATAGTGCATTGCTAGGAAGATACCAGTAACAATCTGAATACCTAAGCAAAGGCCTGCAGTTGATCCAACTCCCCATAAGTAACCTAAGTTAGTTGGAGAAGGATAATCAATTAAATGTGCTCCAAGGATGTCTAATCCTTGTGCTTTAGTCCATCTTGCTCTCATAGCAAAATAGAGTTAGTGATATCTAACAAAAAATTAGACTCTAAGTATAACAAGACTCATCAAAGGTTGTCATTGGAACAGAAGGATTCGAACCTTCGATCCCCTGCACCAAAAGCAGGTGCCTTACCGCTTGGCCATGTTCCAAAATAGTGAATTTACTCCCACTCAAGTGAACCTATTTTCCACGCATAAATGAAACCAATTGTTAGCTCTATAATAAAGTCTAACATACTCCAGAATCCCACGTTTCCAATATCATTTAGTGATACTGACCAAGGGAATAAGAAGCAAGCTTCAAGGTCGAATAAGATAAATAGGATAGCTACTAGATAGAATCGAATATCAAATGTATTACGGGCATCTTCAAATGGTTCAAATCCGCACTCATAAGGCGATAGCTTTTCTGGATCACTTGCTTGACGTGATAGAAAATACGAAGCACCTGAAATAACAGATGCTAATGCTAAACCAATTAAAAGGGTTAGAAATACAGAAAAATACTCGGTATAAAACGCACTGTCAAATACAAAGATCTCTAAGTTATTCATGATTAGTGTAAATTTAGGGCTTCATTCAAGTAAATACAAGTCAAAATGGTAAATACGTAAGCCTGGATAATTGCCACAGCAGTTTCTAAAAATAATAGAATAAATACTACAGCCATTGGTACAAGATGGATTAAGATCATAATACCTCCAGACATCACCATTGTCCAAGCAAAACCTAGTAAAACTTTTAATAGGATGTGACCTGACATCATGTTAGCAAACAGTCGAACTGATAAACTAACTACTCGAATAACATTTGAAATTAAT
>JABHTA010000150.1 GCA_018669945.1 Flavobacteriales bacterium | reverse complement strand
GGATGAAAAAACCTAGCGTCTTGAATACTTTCTTTTTAATCGACTACCCGATTCTACAAAAGTCATTCTATGATTCTAATGGGTTACTAGATTCATACGCTTTATCAGATTTTGATGATGGAAACTTTAAATCAACCGCATCATTATCTACTTGGTCTAATGTATTTAACAGTGCAAAAATGGGTAGAAATATCTCAAATCTAAATGGACTAGGTGCATATCGAGTTGATAAATGGGATTCAGGAAACAGCATTAGACTAGTAAAAAAGCTAAACCATTGGACCGCCAGCCTAACCGATCCATCTAGTTACGAAACTGCACATCCCGACACCATTATTTTTCAATTAAATACTGATCCAAATTCGCAATATTTGGAATTTAAGAATCAAAATTTTGATGGTTCAGGTTATTTATCTTCCCAAACTATGACCAAATTATTGGCAGAGCAATCATTCAATGAAAATTACCATGCCGCATTTCTTCCCTCTTTCAATTATAGCTTTGCTGCAATGAATATGCGGCCTGATGGCGACAAGCATCCTTTGATTTTTAACGATAAAAAAGTGAGACAAGCTATGGCCTATCTTACCCCTGTTAATGATATGATAGCGCTATTATTTGAAGGTAAATCGACAAGAAGATTGAGCGCAGTATCTTCTCTTAAAAACACTTTCAATAAAAGTATTGAAGAGATTCCTGTAGACCTAACTAAAGCAAAAGAATTACTCGGTGAAGCCGGCTGGAAAGATAGTGATAGCGATGGGTATCTAGACAAAGTGGTTGATGGGAATATTATCCCTCTCGAATTTGAATTACTTTGTATGAACAACATTAGTATTTGGGGCGACATGGCAGAACTCATGGCTGAAACGATGAAAAAAGCTGGTGTAAATGCAAAAATTACATTAGTTGATTACACTGTTTTGTATAAAAAAGCTGCCGACCATGATTTTGATATGCTTCTTCTTGCATGGGGAGGGAGCTCGTTTCCGGATGACCACACGCAAATTTGGCATACCTCCTCTTGGCTTAACAACGGCTCGAACTTTACTGGGTTCGGCTCAACAGAATCTGACTCTTTAATAGAGCTATCAATAACCGCTTTGGACCTAAAAAAGAGAATAGAACTTGAGAACCAAATTCAGCAAATAATTTATGAAGAACAGCCCTATATATTTCTACTAAATGGTTCACGAAAAGTGGTTTTGCACAAGCGCTTTAATAATGCACACATGTATTCTGAAAAACCTGGCGTATTGTTAAATAACCTTCAACTATCAAATACCGTACAGCAGACTGTTAGTGTTGAACCCTAGCTATGCTGAAGTTTATATTTAAACGGTTAATTCGTGCCTTCGGCACTTTAGTTGCACTTGTTTTAGTTGCATTCTTCCTACTTGAATTTGCCCCTGGTGACCCTCTTCAAAAATTTAACAGTTCCAGCGAGGTTTTAAAGACAGCTAAAGAATACCACAAAATAAAAGACGGGCTAAACAAACGGCTAGGCCTTAATCTACCGGCTTTTTATTTCTCCATAACTTCACAAGTTATTCCTGATACGCTTTACAAAATCTCATTAGAACAAGACCAGATTGCATTAAAAAAACTACTATTCAAGTATGGTTATTGGTCTCAAATTTCAAAATATTACAGGGCATACAACAAACTATTGGAGCACAATAGAAACATTCAAATTGAAGATAAAACGCTTCAATTGAAGTGCCATGAAATTATTACCGCTAGTCTTTATCGACAAACACCAACTAATCAGCTTTATCGCATCAAAGTGCTATATGGCTTTTACAAAGACAAAGAAGGGGTTGATCTAGTTGAAGACCTGCTGGCCTCTATAGAAGGTCTTGAGGTTAGATCTAATTGGACTAAATATCTACCTAAGCTTAATTTTTACGCTCAAAACAAATTTCATCGATGGGTGTTTGGTGATGATAGGTATACAAAAGGGATTATTAGAGGTGATTTTGGCATCTCCTATGTTACTGGAGAGCCAGTTGAAAAAAAAGTTCGAAATAAACTATTTTGGTCTGTATTGCTATCAGTAATGGGAATAATCTTAGCCTATGGAATGGGAATTGCAACCGCTATTTATGCAGTAAGCCGACAAAATCAAACTGCCGACAGAGCTATCACCGCTATAACGGTTATACTATTTTCAATTCCTGCTTTTTGGTTCGCGATAATCTCGCTATTGACTTTTGCAAACCCTGATGTGCTATCAATTCTACCTGTTTCTGGAATTAAACCCATTGAAGGGTTTGGATCAAATTCTAATCTAATGCTCAAACTCTTTTCAACGCTACCCTATTTAGTACTGCCTACAATATGTTACGCCTACTCAACATATGCTGTAGTTACTCAAACATTCAGAAGCTCATTAATAGAAGAGATGAAATTAGATTACATTAAAACAGCAAGAGCGAAGGGCCTATCAGAAAAAGAAATTTTACTACAACATGCATTTAAAAATGCTTTACTGCCTTTGGTAACACTATTTACAACGTCATTTCCGTTGGCAATAGGAGGTTCGCTGATTATTGAAACCGTGTTTAATATTCCAGGAATGGGTAATGAAATCATGAGCGCAGTTTATCATCAAGATTATCCTGTACTAATTGCATTTTTTGTGCTGTCTGGCATTGTAACACTGCTATCATACCTTGTGTCGGACATTGTTTATGCTTTTATTGATCCACGCATCGAAATTGAAGAATTAGCGTGAATATTAAGATATCTATACCATTAAGAGCAAAATTGTGGCTCGCATTGCTAGCTTGTATTTCCTTAATAGGATTTGGGTTCGATAGCTTCTTGCCAAATCAACCTTCATTGATTCGATGGTCAACTTATGATCTAGCAATTGGAGTTTTCATTGGTGTAAAATGGTCCCTTTTTATTGCTATCCTAGCCATGTTTATTGCTTCAACAATAGGAATAACGCTTGGCCTATTGTCTGGCTATTTTCAAAATACAAAATACAAAGTAAGCTGGGTTGGTATTCTCTGGGTTGCGCTCACTTTATTTTGCTGTTGCTTTTACGGGATATATATGAACACCTCTTTTCAAAATGCCAATGGAGTCAGCATTTTAGTAACGATACTTATTGTTATTGCTATCTCTAGATTGCTTTGGGCTATAATAGCAAAATTCATACAGCAGAAAAAAAACAGGGCTGTTCCTATAGATAGCCTTATAAGTCAAACTATTGAGATCATGAACTCGACTCCAAAAATTATTATAATTGT
The DNA here is from genome assembly GCA_018669945.1 of Flavobacteriales bacterium. Classification (GTDB taxonomy): domain Bacteria; phylum Bacteroidota; class Bacteroidia; order Flavobacteriales_G; family NORP312; genus NORP312. The sequence continues at coordinate 5,615 of JABHTA010000150.1, read as the reverse complement.
GGTGCTGGCAGCATTAGTTCAACAATCGTCTATTGGTGTCTTAATTTGGATTATTGGTCTTACCTCGTGGACAGGAATTGCTAGAATTATGAGAGCTGAAACGCTAAAATGCAAAGAAAAATTCTTCATCGAATCTGCCAAAGCAATGGGTATTAAAGACAGCATGATTTTGCTTAAATACATTTTACCAAATACCATTAAACCTATTCTTGTGATAATCTCATTCGGTGTTGGCTCTGTTGTATTAATCGAGTCGAGCCTTTCATTTTTAGGAATTGGAGTGTCTCGCGACACGATTACCTTAGGAAAAATTATTGCTTATGGTCAAAATAACATTGACAATTGGGAGTTAACCCTGTTACCAGGATTTGCAATATTTGTTATTGTATACGGTTTCAATATTATTGCCAGAGAGCTGAAATTAGACTAAACAAAATCTATTTTGTAATTAATAACTTTCCTGAATAACTTTCATTGTTATTGTCTTTTACCTCGAAGAAATACATACCTGAATTTAAACTTTCGATGCGTATTTTATTATTAAACCTTTCGTTTTTGTAAACTAATTTTCCAGCCACATCAAATAATCTAACAGTACATTCTCTATTATTTGAAAATCCAATTACTACAAATGATGTTGCGGGATTAGGATAAATCATCAAGCCTTGTTCAGGGGTGTTTTCAAATACTCCATCGATAATTTCGTTTTGAACCGATATCGTATCAGAGATAGCACAACCATTTGCATCTAGAACATCGACTTCGAAGTTATCGGCACATAAATCAATTGCTGGGTTAGAGGTTTGCGCAGCAGCATCATTCCATAGATAGGAATATGGGCTAACCCCTCCACTAACAAAAGCAGATGCAGTGCCATTGCACTCTACAAGTGTGTTACTAGTGCTTGACATTGTTATACTTAGCGCTGCCGGTTCTAATAAAGTAACAGAGTTTACTGTATCACAGCCAAGCGTATCCGTCACAGTAACTGAATATTCTCCTGTAAAAAGATTACTAACGTTTTCAGTTATCTCCCCAGTAGACCATAGGTATGAATATCCCGTTGTTCCTCCAAAAACACTTGTAGTTATTGATCCCGAATTGTCATTATAACACAATGCATCAATTGCCGCGAGAGTAATATATAACATAAGGGGTTCTGTAATAATCACAGATTCAATATTAATACACCCTAAAGAATCAGTTACTGATACCTCGTATGTACCAGCATTAACTCCGGTAAGGGTAGCAACAGTACCTCCGTTATTCCAAGCATATGAATAGTTGATAGTTCCTCCTACTGTTTGAGCAGTAGCTGCACCAGAACCATCTCCAGCACATGACAAGTTTGACCCAATAATGGATGTAAACATTGTATCAGCGGCTGTTACAACAAAACTTAACGTATCATAACAAGGTCGCCCATCAGTAACTGTCACGCTATAATTTCCAGTAGCCAATCCAGTAAGGTTAATAGAAGTTTCACCATTGTTCCAACTATACGCAGCTGTTAACGAATCGCTGGGAAACAAATTAATTGCGCCAGTTGCAAATTCTGGGCAAGCAATATTTTCAACCTCGAATGAGTCAATAACGGCTGCAGGTATAGCAATATATATTGAATCTTCAACGATACATCCATCTGTATGAGTAATTACAACATAGTTCCATCCTCCTGAAAGATGAGTTGAGGTTTTTACACTATCAAGATTATCCCAATCGAACAAACAGCCACTAAACATACAAGGGCAACCTGAGCTGTTAACTGTCGCAATACCATCATCATCTCCAAAACAAGTAATGTTTGATACTCCACCCCAAGTTAATACATAGGGATTATTAACAGAAGAACTGCCCGTTTCAAAACACCCTACCGAATCTGTTACAATTACCGAGTATGTTCCAGGCGCTAATGCGCTAATGCTTTGAGTAATTTCTCCGTTAGACCACAGGTAAGTATAGGGCGTAGTGCCTCCGCCAGCGCTAACAGTTATCAAACCATCATCAGCACCATTACAACTAATTGATGAAGCAGTGAATCCTAAATTAATGCCGCCACAATTTACTGCATTATTAAAATATATTCCATTGCCACTATTACCCATATACTGACCCCAGGCAATTCCTGAAGCTGGGTTTGAGGCATTTGTTTCAATGCGAGTTATCTTAACCCCATTTACAGCTGTGGGATTTGTACTATCTGCTCTCATCACGAAAGTAATATCAACCAATCCGTCTGCATCAAGATCGTTAACTAGAGGAGTACTTGCTAGATTTACCCCACCTGCAGGGTCCCACAATTCAATAATACTATCATTTTGAAAATCGATAATATTTAGATAGTTTACGAAATGAGAACCCACAAAATCATTCATGGTTACCAACACTTCATCTCTCCCGTCTCCGTTATAATCAAATGCGTTAGCAGAGGCGAAATGTAAATCGGAGATACTATCTCTTTTAGCAACAGCTCCTGTTGCTCCATCTATTAATATTTGATAGAAGTCGAAAAAACTTGGTGCAGACCCTTTCGCTTGAACGGCGAATACATCTGGCGTTGCATCGCCTGTTAAATTACCTATAACTGGTGAAGCACTTGATTCTGCATTTGGTATTTGATAGCTCCAAATTTCTGCATAAGAATTTCCATCAATTAAATATAACTTACCGTTATACCCTTGTATCACAATATCCTTTTTAACATCTGCCGTAAAATTTGCAACGCTTGCTGGAGCAATAAATCCTTTGTTTGCATCTGTTGCCAGTTGCACTGAAGAACTTAAATCATTTGCCATAATATCGGCCAACGTTGTCATCCACATGGAACCCCCTTGATTCTCTCCGCCAGAACCATATACCACTCTATAAGCACCCACACCATTAATATCGAAATAAATGGGTGAACAATAAGTTTCTGCGCTGTCGGGCATAACTGCAGAAGATAGCACTGTTCCGGTCATGGCATCAATAACCATTAAATGACCAGGGTCTCGATCTGTTATCCAAGAAGGTGCCGCATGGTCTCCGCCATTTGCAATTAAAAGATCCTGAAAACCATCCGAATTTTGATCGGCAACCAATTGTGCAGAAGAAAAATTATACCAACCACTATCTCTTGGTTCAACCGAAGTATTCGTCCAAAACTGCCATAAAATAGCGCCAGAAGCACCATCAATAGCATATAATTCTGCATTTCGACCACCTATAAATACATCGGGTATATTGTCGCCCGTAATATCTTGAAATACTGCACTGCCATATATTTCGTCATTTGCGGGAACAGTCCATAATGAGTTACCTGTTACGCCATCAAATGCTAAAATACCATAGAGAGAATGCGTACTGTCTATTCCCGCACCGAGCACAATATCTTGCACTCCATCTAACGTAAGGTCAATTGATCTTGGTGAAGAAAATGTACCAACCGAATCTTGGAATGATGACCAAACCATTGTTTGAGCATTTAATTGGATTAATCCTGATAGGATTGCCACTGCTGTAAGACCTAAAAAATATTTCATGCAATCAATTTTGCACAAATGTAAAGGATTTTATCCGTTGCTTGAAAAGACTTTCCAATTTTCGAAGCCATTATTAAGCCATTTAAATCTCTATTTTTGATAAAGTTATTATCGCACTATGGTTTAGTTATACTTATGTTGTAACTCATAAAAAATTAGCTTAAATGAAAAGCAAATTTCCAATTCTACAATCTGAAAGAGTAATCCTACGAGAATTTATTGACGCTGATTTAGAGAATGTATATAAAGGGCTGTCACACCCCGATATTACCAAGTACTACGGTATTAGTTTCGATAGCTTAGCAGCAACTAAAGAACAAATGAATTGGTTTGCCGATCTTGAAAAACATGAAAAAGGAATTTGGTGGGCTGTTTGTTCCAAAATTGATGGAAAATTTCTTGGCGCAGGAGGATTAAATGATTTAAGTGAAGAACATAAAAAAGCTGAAATTGGATTTTGGTTGTTGCCAGAGAATTGGGGAAAAGGTATTATGTTTGAAACACTACCAGTAATTTATAATTACGCTTTCGAGAGCATTGGATTAAACAGAATTGAGGGGTTTGTAGAGACAGAAAACACAAACTGCAAAAAGGCACTTGCAAAACTTAATTTCAAATTAGAAGGGACCATGAAAGATTGTGAAATTAAAAATGGAAAATTTATTAGTTTAGACATTTACTCAAAATTAGCTGCCATTAATTAATGATAATATGAGAAAACATCAAATTGTATTTTTTATCCTCCTCGTATTTTCTTGCACAGATGATGTTACTTCCCCCAATATAAAACAAAAAGAAGCAAAAACGGAACCCATTATCACAAACACATCAATAGTGCTACTCGGCACCATTCAGGACGCAGGATATCCACAAATTGGATGCAAAAAAGTGTGTTGCATTAATGCTTTTAACAACACTAACGATAAACGAGAAGTAGTATCGTTAGGATTAATTGACGTGCCTAATAAACGAAATTATTTATTTGAGGCAACTCCTGATATCGTAAGACAAATGAAAAGGGTTTCACAATATGGAGGACAAATTGAAGACGAGATTGCAGATGGTATATTTTTAACCCACGCCCATATTGGGCACTATACTGGATTAATGTATTTGGGCAAGGAGGCTATGAACTCAACAAAAACACCTGTTTATGTGATGCCTAGAATGAAAGAATACTTAACAGATAATGGTCCGTGGAGTCAACTTGTAAATCGCAATAACATTATTTTGAACGAAATGGAGAATGAGATGGCAATTCGACTTTCAGCTGAACTAGTGGTTACTCCATTTATAGTTCCGCACAGAGATGAGTATTCTGAAACTGTTGGTTACAAAATTAAAGGCCCAAACAAAACAGCATTGTTTATCCCCGACATTGATAAATGGGAGAAGTGGGAGAAAGACATCGTTGAAGAAATAAAAAAAGTAGATTACGCTTTTTTAGACGCTACATTTTATAGTGGCAAAGAAATCAACAATCGAGATATTTCTCAAATACCACATCCATTTATCATTGAGAGCCTTAAAACATTTAAAAGATTAGATAAGGATGATAAAAACAAAGTGACTTTTATACATTTCAACCATACGAACCCTGTTATCGACATTAAAAGTGCTGAAGCCCAAAAAGTAATTATGGAGGGGTTCAATATTGGCAGACCTAATGGTGTTTTTGAATTATAAAAATGGTTCAACCTTGGCTTGTTTATCCCATTGCAAAATCAGTTTTACTTTTTTTAGAGTTCCTTTCTGCATAATTTGCAAATAGTTTCTAAATGGTAATTTTCAAAAATTATATGTTCAGGGATTTTTAGAACAATAACCGCTGATTATCATGCCGTTACAATAAAATTCATTTTTTTATTTTGTATTTCGATTAATTAGTGTACTTTTAACACTAAATAATATAAATTAAAACAATAATTATGAAAAAAATTTACTATTCCGCTCTTGCTTTATTAGTTGCAGGCATGAGTATTGTTACCCTTCAAGCTCAAAATTCTGTGAGTTTTGATACTTCTGCAACTTGGAACGGCTATATGAATGTTTTTGATTTAGGTGGAGGTTATCAATTTGGTAACCCCTGGGGGT
>JABHTA010000144.1 GCA_018669945.1 Flavobacteriales bacterium | reverse complement strand
CAATAGGACTTGAATCAATTTCACGTGGTGTTTTAGGAATGGCGGTTCTTGTTGGTATTGCTTATATATTTAGCTCAAACAGAAAGGCGATTAACTGGCCACTTGTTGGTAAAGGACTTTTAATGCAGTTAATTTTCGCATTTCTAATATTAGAGGTTGAGTGGGTCGCGATTGTATTCGATTGGATAAGCGATAGGTTCATAGATGTTATTGGGTTTACTGAAGCTGGATCTAGTTTTTTATTCGGTTCTTTTGTGACAGGAAAAGTTGAAAGTGGCTTAGCTAATTTTGCGTTTAATATTTTACCAACAATAGTATTCTTTTCAGCTCTAACGAGCATGTTATTTTACCTTGGGATTCTTCAAAAGGTTGTATATGTATTAGCTTGGATAATGAAAAAAGTGATGAACTTGTCTGGAGCCGAAAGCCTTTCAGCTGCAGGAAACATTTTTTTAGGACAAACAGAATCGCCATTTTTAGTTAAACCATACCTAGAAAAAATGACGAGATCCGAAATCATGTGCTTGATGACGGGTGGTATGGCGACCATTGCTGGTGGGGTATTGGCTGCGTATATAGGTTTCCTGGGAGGTGAGGATGATGTGCAGAGAGCATTGTTTGCTAAACATCTGTTAGCGGCATCTGTTATGTCTGCACCAGCAGCTATTGTCGCAGCGAAAATGCTTGTTCCTGAAACTGAAAATTTTGATCAATCTTTGGAAGTTACTAAGGATAAAATTGGATCCAATATTCTAGAAGCGATTGCCAACGGAACTTCAGACGGAGTTAAATTAGCCATAAACGTTGCCGCCATGCTTTTAGTCTTCATTGCTTTAATGGCGATGGGCAATGCCGGGCTTTGGTGGTTTGGAGATATTACTCATTTAAATGAATTAATTTCGGAATATACTCGATTTGATAGTTTCTCATTTCAATTTATTCTAGGATATTTATGCGCACCGGTTGCTTGGCTATTAGGTGTGCCAAGCGAAGATATGGTGCTTGTTGGTCAGCTTATCGGCGAGAAAACAGTCTTAAATGAATTCGTTGCTTACCTATCGTTGGGGGATCTTAAATCGAGTGGAGCATTTGTTCACGAAAAATCTATAATTATGTCAACCTATTTGCTTTGTGGATTTGCAAATTTTGCTTCAATCGGTATTCAGATAGGAGGAATTGGCGCCTTGATTCCATCGCGTAAGGGTCTTCTTTCCAAATTAGGAATGAGAGCATTACTTGGTGGGACCTTAGCTTGTATGTTTACAGCTGTTATTGTTGGAATGTTATACTAGATTGAGAAAATGAGAGCAAAGTATTTTATTTGGCTTTTAGTTATCGGGATCGTTTTTTTGCTCTACCGGGTGTAAGAAAAAACAGGAAGATGGGCCTTTCTTCTGTCTAATAAGTAAAGGAGAAAAATGGGGGGAACATAGAGAGCTGTTTACCAGAGAGAAAATGGGAGAGAATTGCTTAATGACCATACAATAACATTAGCGGCAAAAGGTAAAAAGAGTGAGCCTTCTGGGGAGTACTTTATGTATACTCTGTATACCTTGGACGGAAGAGTTGCGGAGCAGACCATATAGGGATCTTGGGCGTTGAGAGGAGATAAAGAGGAAATATATTTTAGAAATGACACCTATAGCTATAATCCAAACGATGGATCGGGATGGGAGACGGGTTACTAGAAGTTTACTGATGCATACGAAATAAGGCGGCTAAGGAATAAGGAACTTTGGCTTGAGGTTAACGCCCACTTATAAATTATCGTTAGAGTTGGGGAAATAATAATGTTCTTTTGAAAACATCTTCATAACTTCGTTACTTTTTCAATCTTTTTTCTGTTTTTTCTTACGACTTTTGATCGCTAAATCAGTAGCATGAAACAGTACCATAAATTACTTAAACATATCCTAGATACGGGAGCTCAGAAGGGCGACAGAACTGGAACCGGAACGATTAGTACATTTGGGTATCAAATGCGATTTGATTTAAACGAAGGCTTCCCAATGGTAACCACAAAAAAACTTCATCTTAAGTCTATTATTCATGAACTAATCTGGTTTTTGCAAGGAAATACTAATATCAAGTATTTGAAAGATAATGGGGTTAGAATTTGGGATGAATGGGCTGATGAAAGTGGAAATCTAGGTCCTGTTTATGGTCATCAGTGGAGGTCTTGGCCAACTCCAAATGGTGATGCCGTTGACCAAATAACAACCTTAGTCGACCAAATTAAAAACAATCCAAACTCAAGAAGACACATTGTAAGCGCATGGAATGTTGCAGATATTGAAAATATGGCTTTGCCTCCATGCCACTGTTTATTTCAGTTTTATGTAGCCGAAGGAAAGTTATCTTGTCAGCTATATCAAAGAAGTGCAGATACTTTTTTAGGGGTTCCATTTAATATAGCATCATACGCTCTGTTGACCATGATGATGGCTCAAGTGTGTGACCTAGAAGTAGGTGAGTTTATCCACACTTTTGGTGACGTACATTTGTATAACAATCATCTAGAACAAGTTGATTTGCAGCTAAATAGAGATTTGAGAAGCTTACCCACAATGAAATTAAATCCTTCTGTGAAAAATATATTTGATTTCAAATTCGAAGATTTTGAATTGGCTGAATATGATCCGCACCCGCACATTAAGGGAATTGTAGCTGTATAATGGTTGTTTCTGCTATTGTAGCTGTAGGGAAAAACCTTGAAATAGGCAAGGATAATCAGTTGCTGTGGCATCTCCCATCCGACATGAAATATTTTAAGGAAATAACCACGGGTCATCATGTGATTATGGGCCGTAAAAGTTATGAGTCCATATCTGAAAAATATAGACCACTACCTAATAGGGTTAACGTTGTTGTTTCAAGACAAACAGATTTGCTTATTGAAGGAGCCCTTGTAACAACTTCTATTGATAAGGCTATTGAAACTGCAGAGGCAGCGGGAGAAAATGAAGTTTTTATAATAGGGGGGGGGCAGATTTATAATCTTGCTATTAGAACCGGATTGATAGATCGCCTTTATATAACATGGGTAGAAGCTAATTTTGATGCCGACACCTTTTTTCCAACTATTGATTTCACCGATTGGAATATGGTTTCAAGTATAGAAAGGAAAAAGGATGAACGAAATGCACATGACTTGACATTTACAATTTACGATAAAAACTAGTCATTTTTAACTCTTTTGAAGTATTTTCGTCAAAAGTTGGTTAAAAATTAAGATGTGAATACACGATCAATATTTAGTATTGTTACTTTCATTAGTTTACTTGTTTTGGTTTCGATTTTCTCTTCACAGTGTAGAAAATCTAATAGAGCTTTAGAGGTTAAGAACGCTGCCCCTATTGATAATGCAACTGCGGTCAATATCTTTAATAATGTATTTAAAACAGTGCACGCTTTGGCATGGGAGAATAGTTTACTAAATGGTCCGCAGGATACAATACAATCTAATGCTACTGATAATTGTATAGATTCGGTTTTGTTCTCGAATAGCACTGACACTTTTCCTAGCACGGTTGTTATAGATTATGGAACTTCCGCATCCTCCTGTGCCGGAAGCTACAATACTTCAGGAATGTTAAGGGCTGTTTTTAGTGGGCTTTACGCTGTTTCTGGAACTGTTGTTACAATAACGTTTTCTAACTATGAGGTTGATAGTATTGTAGTTTCAGGTACAATGACTATACGTAATAAAGGCTACAATATTGATAATAACTATATATTTAATATTGCTGTAGAGAATGCGAAGATTGAATATGATTCGATTAATATATCATGGAATTGCACCCGAAAATACGAATGGATTTCAGGAGATATTACCGATGATATCTCTGATGACAAGTTTGAAATTTCTGGCACTTCAAATGGACGCACTTCAAATGGAAATGAATTTGATGTAGAAATCGCAGACAATTTATTGTACTCGATGAATTGTAATTGGATTACACAAGGAAGTATCGACATGGATTTAGGGACATCGCTGTCACCTAGAATTGTTGATTACGGTTCAGGAACTTGTGATGAAAATGCTACAGTTTCATATAAAAACACTACTTACGAGCTTGAGATGAGGTAGGATTCAGTCTACAAAACCAACAAGAATCGCTACACAACCATTTTGTTCTATTTCAGCTACAGGGACAAGATTGGGCACAACAACGGTGATTTTTAAGTTCTGTGTATTAGCTATTTTAAAATCCCAGTAAAGAATATCGTCATTTTGTGTACTATATACTAGTTGACCGTCTTCTGTAATTACATTAAAGTAAACGCTATCCCCTAAATTTTCTTGAGCACATAGCTGAATACGATAATTTTGTCCGGAGTAGAAAGTTTGAACTAAGCTAGCATCTTCACCAGGAAAAAGCGTGATGTTGTTCATCTGACCGTTATGAATGTAGGGCTTTAATAACGGCATACACTCCTTCTTTGTATATGTCTTACATTGAGCAGCCAAATTTGAAAAACAGGCAGTAGCTATTATAAATGATGCAGAAAGTATAATCTTTTTCATAATGAATATGGTTAACCTACATATTTGGTTCGAATTTCATTAACCTTTGCAGTAATTTTGGCAAGTAATTCAGCATCTAATGTCACATCACTACCTCCGCCTAAAACCATAGTCCCATTTTCATTTGTAGTAGTAGACACTTCGTGGCCATCGATATCATCTAATTCATTATAAATAGCCTTTAACTCTATTAAATCAGAGACGATAGACGCAATATCAGCTTCTTCTTTATTTAGTTCCAATAACGAGATTAAATTTTCGATAGAAAATCGTTGATCTGCAATTAATTCAATTAAGCCATCGTTCGGTTTTTTTGGATCCACCATACTTGCGGCTATATGTAAACCTTCAATCCAACCCCCTGCCAAAATTAAAGAAGAAGTACTAGAACTGGAATTGGATTTTAAATAGTTATTTGCCATTCCATAAGCTTCAGCTACAATGTTTTGAAGAGAATCTTTACTTTCTTTACTTGCTTCAAGACGGGTCATGGTTTCGCCATTAAAAGCCGAAGAAATACCTAAATCATCCGCTAACTTCTTAATGCATGATAGATAAAGCATTGTATGTTGCGTTTTGTCATAAATACTTGTAATACTCACATCAGCACCATAAATACCTAAGTTTAGTGCTTTGGAAGTTTTTGTTTCGTAATTTGAAAGATTGTCAATTGAATTTAGAATGCCATCTTCAAATTCTACTCCAGACGCTTTCATTAAACTAGAAATTTCGAAAGGAGAAGGCAGTGCGTAAAACATTTTTTGCGCTTCGTTTTGTTCTTCTTGATTTAGTTCTTCAGCAATTTCTTGATCAGTGCGCTTCTGAATACTATCGGTAGAATTATTTTCTCCTGATGAGCAAGAGAAAAGAAAAGTAATACTAAGTAATGCTAATATTGATGTTTTTGTAGTCATGTTGGAAGTGTTTCTTATATTTTTATCTAAATCCTTGTTGTGTTGAATGCCTATATCCAACAATAATTGCCGCGCAGCCAGTTTCTTCAAAACCATCTTCACTGTCAGCACCTAAAAATGTTACTTCTATAATAAGTCTTTTGGTTTTGCTCATGGTAAAATCCCAATTGTTGATCATCTCATAATCTTGATTATCTAATAGTATTTCACCCTTAGATGATTTTATTTTAAAACCAATCTCCCCCATATGTTCTTCTGAACAAATCTGGATTCTATAATCATGTTTCGCAGAGAATACCATTGCTATTTCTGCCGATTCACCTGAACTAAGCTCTGCATTAAGCACCTGCGGGTTTTGAACATAATCTTCTAAGTCTGGTTTGCATGAAGATTTACCATATCCGTGGCAAGCAGATTGACTTATTGCAGATAAGCTAAAACTTCCAATAAGCAATGTTAAACCCGTTATTTTTGTTAGTAATTTCATAGTCTATTCAATATATCTGTTGCGTATTGTTTCAATTTTAGTTGAAATTTCTTGTAATAATGATTTCGAGAGAATCAGTTTTGAGGAGCCACCAATTGTAGTTATTCCCATTTCAGAATCTCTAAAAGTTTCAAAACTACCCTTTTCTGATTTCATTTTGTTAAAGATTGCATTGATTTCTAATAAATCAGAATAAACATCATTTACATCATCATGGTCTCCCTTATATGTTTCAACTATAGACAAAAGGTGAGATAATGATAATTTTTGTTCGGCAATTCTTGCTAATAATGCTTCGTTTGTACTTGTCTCGGCAAGTTTTGTTGCTATGTATACTCCCTCTATCCATCCGCCAGAAATAATCAATGCTGATAAATTTGAGCGTTCGTTTTCTTTTAAATAAGAGTCTGCCATCCAATAAGAATCAGAAATGAGTTGCAGGAGAGAATCTTTATTATTTATGTTTTCCTCCATCCTTTTCATGGTTTCGGAGTCAAAGGCTTTTTCAAGCCCTAGTCCATCTGCAAGTTTTTTGCATGACGATAGGTAAAACAGAACTTCTTGGGTTTGGTCGAATACACTTGCGTAGCTCAGATCCGAACCATAAACTCCTAAGTTAAGAGCTTTCATACTAGCGAGTTCATATCTTGACATGTTAATTACTGGATTGAGAATGCTCCCATCATATTTTGCACCAGCTTTTTGAAGTAAAGATGCCGTTTCAATAGGAGAAGGCAGCATATAAAAAATTGATTTAGCTTCTTCAACATTATGGCGTAAAACATCTTCATCTTCTTTCTTTTCTGATTCTTTATCTTCAGTGCAAGCAACAAATGGCACGATGAACACGAGTAAAAAGAGCGAAGAGATGAATTTAAGATTTTTCAATATTCGGGCTCGTAGAGTAATTGGTCTGAGAATGTTGCACATCACAATGAAAACAAATATAATTAATCAAATACAATGAACAATTAAGTTTTATATTAATGTGCCTGTAGCCAGTTCTTACCTATGCCTATTTCGACATCTAAAGGAACGGAAAGTGTTACAGCGTTTTCCATTTTATCTTTAACAAACGCAGTAAGCCTATCTGTCTCATTATTATGAGCGTCAAAAACTAGTTCATCATGCACCTGGAGAAGCATCTTTGATTTATATGCACCTTCTTTCAACCCAGTATGGATATTAATCATGGCAATTTTAATTATATCTGCCGCTGATCCTTGAATAGGGGCATTTACAGCGTTTCTTTCTGCATGTCCGCGCACTATAGCATTGCTTGAGTTAATATCTTTTAGATACCGTCTTCTGCCTAAAATAGTTTCTACATATCCATTTTTTTTCGCTTGCTCAATCGTTTTATCCATATAAGTTCTAATTTTTGGATACTGAATAAAGTAACTTTCAATGATTTCTTTCGCCTCCCCACGAGATATATTTAAGTTTTGAGAAAGGCCAAAAGCACTTTGCCCGTATATGATACCGAAATTAACAGCCTTGGCTTTTCCACGCATTTCGCGGGTAACATCATTTTGTTTAACACCAAATACTTTGGCTGCAGTAGCAGTATGGATATCTTCTTTGTTAACAAAAGCTAGTTGCATGTTTTCGTCTTCACTTAATGCTGCGATAATTCTTAATTCGATTTGAGAATAATCTGCCGCTAAAAGAATAAACTCTTTATTGCGCGGAATGAAGGTTCTTCGTATCTCGCGTCCTTTTTCTGTTTTAATAGGTATATTTTGAAGATTAGGGTTGTTAGAACTCAATCTTCCAGTTGCTGCAACAGTTTGCATGTAAGTGGTATGCAGCTTTTTTGTGTTAGGGTTAATCAAAGCAGGTAGCGCGTCAACATAAGTTGATTTTAGTTTTTTTAATGATCTGTAATCAAGTATATTAGGAATTATTTTATGGTCATTAGCTAATTTAGAAAGAACATCTTCACTTGTAGAATACTGACCAGTTTTTGTTTTTTTTGGCTTGTCGGTAACTTTGAGAACCTCAAATAAAATTTGCCCGAGTTGTTTCGGAGAATCGAGGTTAAATTCTGTTCCTGCTTCTGCGATTATCTTTTTATGAAGTTTCTCAATGTCTGCACCAAGTTCTTCAGAAAATTTTGAGAGTGAATTAATATCAAGATTGATACCTTCGGCTTCCATATCAGCCAAAACTTTTGTTAAAGGCATTTCAATATCGTTGAAAAGTTTTTTTACATTGCCCTTCTCCATTTTTTCCGAAAACAGCTCTTTCAATTGGAAGGTAACATCTGCATCTTCAGCGGCATAATCTTTAATCTTATCTGAAGGTAAATCTTTCATGTTCAGTTGATTCTTACCTTTCCTTCCAATTAGAGTTTCAATTGAAATGGGTTTATAGTTTAAAAAACTTTCTGATAACGCATCCATTCCGTGTTTCATATCTGGTTGAAACAGATAATGTGCAATCATAGTGTCAAATAGTGGTCCAGCCATTACAGCGCCATACTTTTGTAAGACTAAATAGTCATACTTTAAATTATGGGCTATTTTTTCAATTTTAGTATCTTCCAAGGATTTTTTGAACGCGCTGACAACTATCGCAATTTCTTTATGTTCGCCTGAAACTGGCACGTAATATGCTTGATGGGCACTAAAACTGAAGCACATGCCAACTAGGTCTGCCGTAAGAGGGTTTAAGCCGGTTGTTTCCGTATCTATGCAATATGAATCAGATTTCTCAAGTTGTTTAGCAAGGTTGGCTATTTGCTTCGGGGTTTCAATAAGTTGATAATCATGTTTAACATCATTGATAGTTTTTGAAACCACCATCTCTATATGGTTAGTTGGATTTGTTTCCTCAGTTTGTCCGAACATATCAAGTTGTCCTCCAACAAATTGTTTAATGACAATATCTTCTCCTAGCACTCTTTGAGCAAGCGTTCTAAATTCTAATTCTGAAAATAGCTCACGAATAGATTCTTTATTAGGCTCTGATAATTCAAGTTCCTTTTCATCGAATTCTACAGGGGCATCGAGTATTATCGTTGCCAATCGTTTAGACATCAGTCCTTGTTGAGCAAAATTGATGACGTTTTCTTTTTGTTTGCCTTTTAATTCGTCAGCATTAGCAATTAACCCCTCAATACTGCCATATTTTGCAATAAGAATTTTAGAGGTTTTTTCACCGATTCCTGGAATTCCTGGAATATTATCGACAGCGTCACCCCATAGTCCTAAAATATCAATTACTTGGAGCGGATCTTGTATTTGAAACTTTTCGCAAATTTCATTTACACCCAAAATTTCAGCTGGTTTTCCACTTCGAGCGGGTTTATACATGAATATATTTTCTGAAACTAGCTGCCCAAAATCTTTATCAGGAGTCATCATGTATGTCGTAAAACCTTTTCGTTCGGCTTCTTTTGCTAAGGTGCCTATTACATCATCTGCTTCATATCCTTCACATAAAAGTATTGGGATATTAAAGGCTTTAACTACATTTTTGATATAAGGCAAGGCATTTCTGATGTCTTCTGGCATTGCTTCTCTTCCTGCTTTGTATTCAGGAAATTCAACCTCACGAATTGTTGTTGCAGGAGCATCAAAAACAACGGCAATATGTGTGGGTTTTTCTTTACGAAGAATCTCAATTAATGTATTTGTAAATCCGAGTACTGCAGAGGTGTTAAGTCCTTTCGAATTATATTGGTGGTTGTTAGTAAAACCAAAATAGGCTCTATAAATAAGAGCAAAAGCGTCTAATAGAAAAAGTTTTTTTTTATTTCCGGACATAGCAATTGTTTTGCCCGAAGTTAAGTTTTATGGTCGAAAATAAGATTAGTTTTCTTGGTAAATCATCTGTAAAACAGTTTCACCTACTGCTCGCAATGTTCCCTTATCGATAATTTCTATATTGTCTTTGTGGGTATGATGAAAATATCCAAAATCCATTCTGTCTATATCATAATGTATAACATCTAAACAAGGTATGCCAGCAATAGCATTAATATATAGGTGGTCATCAGTAATTTGCCCTGGCATTTTTTGATTAATGAAATAATTAGAATAACCCATTTTTGCAGCGATTTCCCACATCTGATTTACAAACTGTGGAGCATAACTCATAGAAACTCCATCTTTAGGAAATACGGCTCCCTTAGCTCCAACCATATCAAGCAAAATACCGTATTTAGCAGAATAACCTAGTCTATGTTTGTTTCGTGCCCAATATTGGGAACCGAGACACCAAGTATTATTTTGAGAAGCGATCATTGTATTACTTGGTTGCCCATAATCTTCGGCATCGAAGAAGATTATGTCGAAGCCAGTATTTGGAGTTAATTCGGACTGAGAAATAGTCCGAGCAATCTCTAACAGAACGCCAACTCCACTTGCACCATCATTTGCCCCATCAATTGGTTTGGCTTGTTTTTTTGTGTCCCTGTCAGCAAAAGGTCTAGAATCCCAATGAGCACAAAGCAATATTCTGTTTATAGCATCAGGGTTATACTGGCCAATAATGTTTTGAATAGAAAGAGATTTTCCGTTAAAAGCAATTACATTGGTTCGCTGTACGATAGTGTCTAAACCTAAATTAGCTAATGTTTTTGCTAGGTAGGCAGCACATTTTATATGTGTTTCAGTATTTGGAATACGTGGGCCAAAATCTACTTGAGCTTGTATAAATTGATAAGCCTGTTCTTCATCAAAGGCAGGAGTTTCTTTAAGTGAAATTACCTCTAGCGCTACAGGTTTGGTATTTGGAGTGGTAGTTGTTTCTTCTTGCTCAGAATCACATGCGCTGAATAATAGCAAGATTATGATCCACCAATTATTTTTCATGAATCCAAACAGTTCCTTCACGTGTATCTTTTATCTGAACATTGTATTTGGCCAAGTTATCTCTGATTTGATCGGTTAATTCAAATTCTTTACGAGCTTTTAGTTCTTTACGAGTATCAATTATCGTTTCCATCAAGCCATTTACCAGTTCAGTATCATCATTGGAATCTGAATTATCTTCTTTAAGTCCTAAAATAGTGTAAACAACATCGTTAAATAATTGTTGTAAGTCACTTAAATCATTTTGAGAAAGCGTTTCTTTTCCGTCATTCACTGAATTGATAACTTTTACTGCATCAAATAGTTGAGCAATGGCGATTGGGCTGTTGAAATCGTCATTTAAAGCATTAAACACGGAAGGTCTAATTTTTGATAAATTAACGGATGAAGATTCGGAGTAATTTAGATTCTGTAGTGTTTTAGCCCCAGCTAATAACCTTTTTAACCCCTTTTCTGCGGCCTGTAAGGCAGTATTTGAGAAATCAACTGTACTTCGGTAATGTGCCTGTAAGATAAAGAACCTTATAGTCATTGGAGTGTAAGGTCGTTTAACCAACTTATGTGTTCCAGTAAATAATTCATCGAGAGTGATGAAATTACCTAATGATTTTCCCATTTTTTTCCCATTAATGGTAATCATGTTATTGTGCATCCAATACTTTACAGGCTCTATGCCTTTACTTGCAATATTTTGTGCAATTTCGCACTCATGGTGAGGGAAAAGCAAATCCATACCCCCTCCGTGAATATCAAATTGTTCTCCAAGATATTTCGTACTCATAGCAGAGCACTCCAAGTGCCAGCCAGGAAACCCATCTCCCCATGGAGATGGCCACCGCATAATATGTTCTGGCATTGCTTTTTTCCAGAGTGCAAAATCTGCAGAATGTTTTTTGTCACTTTGGCCGTCTAACAAACGTGTATTTTCAAGAATGTCTTCAATTTTTCTTCCGGAGAGTTTCCCGTAATTATGGGCTTGATTATATTTCTCAACATCAAAATATACGGAGCCATTTTTCTCATAGCCAAACCCATTTTCGAGAATCTGTTTAATCATTTCAATCTGCTCAATAATGTGCCCAGAGGCCGTGGGCTCAATGCTTGGCCTAAGATTGTTTAGCTGATCCATGTTGCAGTGAAAACGATCTGTGTAGAATTTAACAACCTCCATGGGTTCCACTTTTTCGATAAGGGCTTGTTTCGCAATCTTATCTTCTCCTTCGTCTGCATCATTAACTAGATGGCCTACGTCTGTAATGTTTCTAACATATCGAACTTTATAACCGGAATATTTTAGATATCTATATACTAAATCAAACGTAACATAGGGCCGTGCATGACCCAAATGCGCATCCCCAT
>JABHTA010000080.1 GCA_018669945.1 Flavobacteriales bacterium | reverse complement strand
TTATTCTATTGTTTCTCGGCTTTGGATATTGTTCTCATGGCCAGGTTTATAAAGCGGATTTAGTTTGTATTAAAGAGGAAGAAAGTTTTAAATCAATAGCCAATATTGCCTACTTAGATTATAATACCAAGAAGAAATATGTGGAGTTAGCTTTTCAAGATACTTTATATTGCTATAAGATTTTACAGACCAAGAAACCAAAAGACAAGCGGCGATTTGTTGTATGGTTTAAAAAGACAGACGATAATATGCTTTGGAATACTACTGAAGAAGGCAACTATGTTTTTGGTTTTAAAATAGGAGAACAAACCTATTGGTATAGAGAATTAACTAATCCTTCTCGGGCAGAGTATGACCAATTTGTGGAAGGAAAACCACGCAAAGTTTATTAGTAGTGTTGTTCTCAACAACAACTGTTGAATAAATTGGACTTGACTTCGTTACTTTAATAGGCTTCGCAAATAACTTTGTTGTTTAGTTAGTTATACCATACGTATCGATGATAAGATAGGGAATCTATCGGAGAATTAATGGACGACATTTTAAATATTTATATTCAATGCAAAAATTAGTTCTCTTATTATTCGTAACTTTTTCTTTTGTGGGAATTGGCCAGCCGGTCCAAATCTATGTTGATTATTACGATCGAGACGAGGAGCACATAAGGAGTGAGGGTAAATTTGAAAATGGAAAAGAGGTTGATACTTGGAAATACTATTACAAATCAGGACAATTAAAAGAGGAGTGCGAATATGTGATGGGTGGGTTTCATGGTCGAACTACTATTTGGCACGAAAACGGTCAAATGCAACATCAAGGATGGTTTAAATTTAGTCAACAAGATAGTTTGTATACTGAATGGAATGAGGCTGGGAAAATCATAACTCAAGGCATGTACGATACTGGTGTTAAAGATAGTATTTGGAACTATTTTTATGATAATGGAAGTCAATTCAAGGATTCTCAATACGATAATGGAGACGTTAAAATCTTGAATTATTGGGACAAGGAAGGTGCCCAGACTATCACTAACGGTAATGGTAAGTTGATAGAATATTATTCTGCTGGGAGCAAAAAGATGGAATATACCTTTTCTGAAGGATACAAAACAGGACAAGGCACCAAGTACTATACTTCAGGGAGAGTAAAAATGCTGGGCAATTATATTCAGGGACAAGAAGACGGTTTATGGACAACCTGGTATGAGTCCAAACAAATCAAAATAGTATGCAACTATAAAAAAGGGGTATTAAATGGAGATTACATCCGTAACTTTGATGGCGGACAAGTTAACGCCAAAGGAAAGTATCTAGACGGTAAAAAAGAGGGAGAATGGCAGTGGTATACTCGAAACGGTAACCTTGATATGAAAGGTTTTTTCAAATCAGATTTGCAACATGGGCATTGGCTCTATAATTATGTGTCAGGCGAGAAAGAATATGAAGGCGATTACGTTGAAGGAAAAGAAGAAGATTTGTGGCAGTTTTG
The DNA here is from genome assembly GCA_018669945.1 of Flavobacteriales bacterium. GTDB lineage: Bacteria > Bacteroidota > Bacteroidia > Flavobacteriales_G > NORP312 > NORP312. The sequence continues at coordinate 16,722 of JABHTA010000080.1, read as the reverse complement.
GTATGCTGATGGAAGTAAATGGAAAGAGGGGACATATAAAGGCGGAGAAAAACAAGGTACTTGGACAACGTGGTTCGAATCCGGTAAAAAACTGCAAGAAGGAAATTACGAAAAAGGGAAGGAAAACGGTCCTTGGACTTCTTGGTACGAAGACGGAAAAACGGCAGACAAAGGAATGTATAACATGGGCTTAATGGAAGGTCATTGGGAAGGTTGGTACCCAAATGGTAATCAAAATTACAAAGGCACATTAATGGGGGGTAAAAAAGAGGATGCTTGGGCATTTTGGTATTTGCACGGAACCAAGCGTGAAGAGGGCGTTTATAAAAACGGTTTAAAAAACGGCTTTTGGATATTCTATGATGACCGTGGTGTAAAACTGCAAGAAGGTAACTATAAAGGTAACGCTCAATATGGTAAATGGATATACTACTACCCAACAGGGCAAAAACAAAGAGAAGAGACTTATGTTAATGGCAAGCTTCACGGTAAAAGCACAACTTGGCACCAAGGAATGCAAGTTGCTAAACAAGCGATGTATAAAAGTGGACGGCTAGATGGTAAGTTTACATCTTATTCAAAAGATGGCTCCAAACAACTCGAGGTGTTATATAAAAAAGGTATAAAGGAAAAAGATTTGTTGCAGAAATAAAGGATTTTATAAGATTAGTCGTTTTTTGGTCCTAAGCAGTGTTGTAATTCTTTGTCAAGATAGCAGTGAAGGTCAATTGTCTATGTAAATATATGATTGCAGAGTAGATGAATTGGTTTCATCAGCCTTGCTAGAGATTTAAATATTAAGCTTCTCTCAATTATATGTGCCAACTTCGTCTTGCCAAAAATGAATGTCCATATTTTATTTGATATAATTTATATATCATGCCTGTTGCCCAACAAATAAATTTACCATATCTTTGCAAAGAACTTATATAGTGATTGAATGAAAAGAGGGCAGAGCCCTCTTTTTTATTACCATGATAACGCAAGCGCAAATAAAGAAATTAGTAACTGATAAAATCGAAGATACCGACCAATTTATGGTTAGTGTTGAGGTTAAGCCAGGTAATAATATTCAGGTAGAAGTGGATAGTATGTCTGGTATTGGGGTGCAAGAATTTATGGCAATTAGTCGCCATATTGAAGGAAGCTTAGATCGTGAGATAGAAGATTTTTCATTGCGTGTTTCTTCGCCAGGTGTTGGTGAGGCATATAAGGTTTTAGACCAGTACAAAAAGAACGTTGGGCGTAAAGTAAAAGTGAAAACCAATGACGATAGAGAGTTGGTGGGCGAGTTGATTAGCTTTGATGATGAGCAAATTTGTGTAAAAACAAAAGAGCGCAAAAAGGTAGAAGGAAAAAAATCGAAGCAAGTTGTTGAAGAAGATATTACAATTAGATTGCAGAATATAAAAGAAACAAATACAGAAATTTCATTTAAATAATAGAGAGTAATGGATACACAAGAATTAATCGAATCGTTTGCAGACTTTAAAGAATTTAAAAACATCGATAGAGTAACCATGATGAACATCTTAGAAGATGTTTTCAAAAACATAATCGCTAAGCAGTCCGGTGACAATAATAACTACGATGTTATTATCAACCCAGACAAAGGTGATCTTGAAATCTGGAGAAACAGAATCATTGTTGACGAAGGTGAAGTTGAGGATGGGAACAAAGAAGTTGCACTTTCAGAGGCGATTTTAGAAGAACCAGATTTCGAAATTGGCGAAGAAGTTACGGATCAAGTGCACTTAGAAGATTTTGGCCGCAGAGCAGTACTGTCTATGCGTCAAAATCTTATTGGTAAGATTATGGAGCTCGAAAAAGATGGGATATATAAAAAATACAAGGATAGAGTTGGTGAAATTATTACAGGCGAAGTTTATCAAATCTGGAAGAAGGAGATTCTTATTATGGATGATGAGGACAACGAGTTGATTCTTCCAAAATCTGAACAAATACCAAATGATTATTTCAAAAAGGGAGACGCTGTTCGTGCAGTAGTATCTAAAGTTGAAATGAGAAACAATAACCCAGTTATTATTTTATCTAGAACATCGCCAATGTTCTTGGAGAGATTGTTCGAATTAGAAGTTCCCGAAGTATTTGATGGTTTAATTACAATTAAAAACATTGTACGTGAGCCAGGAGAAAGAGCAAAAGTTGCCGTTGAGTCTTACGATGATAGAATTGATCCAGTTGGTGCATGCGTTGGTATGAAAGGGTCTAGAATTCATGGTATCGTTCGTGAATTGAAAAACGAAAACATCGATGTTATAAATTATACGAGTAACGATCAGTTATTTATTCAACGCTCGTTGAGTCCAGCGAAAATTTCTTCAATTAAATTAACCGAAGGAAGTGATAAAGCTGAGGTATATCTCAAACCAGACCAAGTTTCTTTAGCTATTGGCAGAGGAGGGTTTAACATTCGTTTAGCCGGTAAATTAACCGGATACGAAATAGATGTATATCGTGAGGCTGGAAGTGAAGCGGAAGATGTAGACTTAGAAGAATTTGCAGATGAAATAGAGCACTGGATATTAGACGAATTGAAAGCCGTTGGTTGTGATTCAGCAAGAAGTGTTCTTGAAATTGGTAAAACTGACTTAGTAAAACGTACTGATTTGGAAGCAGAAACAATCGATGAGGTATTGTCGATACTACAAGCAGAATTCGAATAGCAGTTGGCTATCTTCATAACTCTGTTGATTAATTGGAATAGAGTTAGTGGAGCGGAGATAAATAATTCTGAATATTGGAACCCAATTACGTTATTAGAGTATAAGTAAATAGTAAATAGTATGGCGAAGCCACAAAGATTAAGTAAAATAGCAAGAGAGTTAAACCTAGGGATATCCACTATAGTAGAGTTTCTGGGAACTAAAGGTGTAGAGGTTGAATCTAACCCGAATGCAAAAATAGATGGTGATACTTATGAAATTTTGGCTAAAGAATTTCAATTAGATAAGAGCGCTAAAGCCAAATCTGATGCACTTTCTCAAAAGAAAGTAGAAGTTAAGGAGACCATTACTATCGAAGATGCTGACCGTAAACCTATGAAGAAGGTTGAAGAGCAAGAGGTAATTATTATAAAAAATTTAGAAAATACTGTTGCTGAAGGTCAGAACGAAGAAAAAGCAGAAGAAGTTAAAGAAGAGCCCAAAGCTGATGAAAAACTACCAACTAGGCAACCAGGCGAGGTCCGTGTTTTAGGAACAATAGATTTGGAAACGGTAGATTCTAAAAAGCCAAAGAAGAAAGCTGAAGTTCAACAAAAGCCTAAAACAGAGGATCCAGTTAATGAAGAATCTAAAATTACGGAGGATATAGATAAATCAGCGGAGCCGGAGCATATTTCCACTAAAATTAATAATTTAGGAGGGCCAACAGTAGTTGGTAAAATCAAGTTGCCTGTTACTAAGCCCAAACAAAAAAAACCAGTTGCTTCATCTTCAGATAAAGCAGATTCAGATAAAAAGCGGAAACGTAAGAGGCTTAATACTGGAGCAGTAGATAAGAAAGATTTTTCTAAATCTCGAGGAGTAAAACCTTCGGCAAGCAAGGGAAGGGGAAGACAGCAAAAAGAAGAACTTACACCAGAGCAAATCCAAGCGCAAGTTAAAGAAACATTAGCCAGATTAAGTGGTGGTGGTGGTGGCAAGAATAAAGGTGCTAAACATAGAAAAGCAAAGAGAGAAGCTGCTGGATATCAAGCGGAAGCTGATGCTATTCAGGAGCAGATAGATAAGGGTACTCTCAAAGTTACGGAATTTGTTACTGCCAGTGAACTTGCGGTAATGATGGATGTTCAAGTGAACGATATTATTGCAGCCTGTATGAGTCTTGGTATGTTTGTTTCAATTAATCAAAGGTTAGATGCAGAAACATTAACAATTGTAGCAGAAGAATTTGGTTTCAAGGTGGAGTTCATTAGTACTGAAGTTCAAGAACAAATTCTTGAAGTTGAAGACGAAGAGTCAAGTTTAATAGACAGAGCACCAATTGTTACCATTATGGGTCATGTTGATCATGGTAAAACTTCATTACTTGATTATATTAGAAAGGAAAATGTTATCGCAGGTGAAGCGGGAGGGATTACTCAACATATAGGCGCTTACAGTGTTACTTTAGAAAACGGAAAAAGAATAGCATTTTTGGATACACCAGGGCACGAGGCGTTTACAGCTATGCGTGCTAGGGGAGCGCAGGTTACTGATGTTGTTGTGGTTGTTGTTGCTGCTGATGATGCGGTAATGCCTCAGACAAAAGAAGCGATTAATCACTCTCAAGCAGCAGGTGTACCAATAGTTATTGCGATCAATAAAATAGATAAAGAAGGTGCTAATCCCGACAAAGTACGAGAAGAATTATCTCAAATGAATGTTCTAGTTGAGGATTGGGGTGGTAAGTTTCAATGTCAAGAAATTTCTGCTAAACAAGGATTAAACATCAATGAATTATTAGAAAAAGTATTGCTTGAGGCTGAATTACTTGAATTAAAAGCTAATCCAGAGAAAAAAGCCGTTGGTACCATTATAGAATCATCGTTGGATAAAGGTAGGGGCTACGTTACCACTGTTCTTGTCCAAGCCGGCACAATGCGAGTAGGAGATGTTATTGTTGCTGGATGTTATTCAGGTAAAGTAAGAGCATTACAAGATGAACGCTCTAACAACATCAAAGAGGCTGGACCAGCAACACCTGTTACCATTCTTGGTTTAAATGGCGCACCTAATGCTGGTGATAAGTTCAATGTTTTGGATGACGAAAAAGAGGCTAAACGTATTGCTGATAAACGTATGACATTGCAACGTGAGCAAGGAATTAGAACTCAGAAACATGTTACACTTGATGAGATAGGTAGAAGGTTGGCCATAGGTGACTTTAAGGAATTGAACATTATTGTAAAAGGTGATGTTGATGGTTCTGTCGAAGCACTTTCTGATACGTTGATTAAACTGTCTACTGAGAAAATTCAGGTAAATGTTATTCATAAGTCAGTCGGACAAATTTCTGAATCTGACGTATTGTTAGCAACGGCTTCCGATGCAATTATTGTTGGCTTCCAGGTTAGGCCTTCTGGCACTGCTCGTAAGTTGGCGGAAAAAGAAGAAATAGATATCCGTTTATATTCTATTATCTACGATGCTGTCGATGAAGTTAAGTCAGCAATGGAAGGAATGCTTGAGGATAAGATTGAGGAGAAAATCGTTTGTAATATCGAAATTCGAGAGACATTCAAAATTTCTAAAGTTGGAACTATTGCTGGCTGTTATGTGTTAGATGGTAAAATTACTAGAAACACTAAAGTTCGCATCATCCGTGATGGAATTGTAACTTACACAGGAAACTTAGGGTCGTTAAAACGATTTAAAGATGATGTAAAAGAGGTTACTATGGGGTACGAATGTGGTTTGAATATCGATAAATTCAACGACATCAAAGTTGGTGACATTGTAGAGGGATACGAAGAAGTTGCAGTGAAGCAAAAGCTAGGAAACTAAAATTTTAGCTCTATTCTAGTACCGGTAATTCAATTTTGCTTGGTACGATAAAACCTTCTGGGAAATAAGAAGACATTTCTTTGAGGAATTTTTCCGCATCCATTTTGGTTCTGTAGTTACCAACGGTTGTTGTATAATTGGGTGTATTCCAATTAACGTAAACGTTTTCTTTGGGGAATTTTTGTAGGAACCTTGCTTTAGCTTGATTCGCATCTTGTCGGCTATTTGCTCCAGAACCGAAATATATTTTTATTCTATAGCCATTAATTTGTAGAGGATCATTTTGTTGATTCAGAAATCTATCCTTCTCCAATAATTGCTTAATTCTGTAGTCTTGTATAATTTCAACAAAAGCTGGCCCGTTGTATTTTGCGAGGGTAGCTGTGCTTAAGGTATCTAAAACTAAAACGCTTTCTTTTTTATTTGAGTCAGATAAAGCAACAGTTATTCCGTTGGGATATAGTTTCCAATTTGCTTCAGTGTTTTGTTCTTCTTGACAATAACCAAAGGCGAGGAAAGTGAAAAATAATACGGTTAATAAATATTTAGTTTGGCTCATTACTGCAAAACTACTCAAAATCTATACCTATATTTTCATAGGACTAATTAAATTTTAGTCTATCAATATTACTGTACAATGATGAAGAAAAGAAAGCGCTTTTAGTTTTACCTTTTTAAACTATCTTATTGGTAATTAAGCTTGTAAACAATTCCTTATTTAGAATCTATCTAAATTAGTTTGGCTGTGTCTAATTTTAAACCACAATGCAACGCTAAGATAATGTTTCTTCTAATTTTGCCCACAATAAATAGATTATACGTTCCAATAATCGATTAGTGAATAAACGTAGTAATATGAGCAATATCAGGGCTTACAGAGCGACCAGCAATTGGCTGTGCTCAATTCTTTTTTTAGCATTTCTTTCGCTGAATTTCAATACTGTTTCCGCACAGGATTTAGAAGCAGGGCAAAAATTGTTTAAACAAAATTGTGCAACTTGTCACAGGATAGACGATAAAATGTCTACGGGGCCTGGATTGGCAGGTATTGAGGAAAGAGTGCCATCTAAGGAGTGGTTGTACCAGTGGATTAAGAATAACAATGCATTAAGAGAATCGGGAGATGCTTATGCAAACAAAATATTTAATGACAACAAAAAGTCAGTAATGACTCAATTTCAATTCCTCTCTAACGAGGATATTGATAATATTCTTTTTTATGTTAAAAACCCTCCTCCTCCTCCTCCAGGAGAAGAGCAAGTTGTTGAGACGGAAGTTAAAGAAGAGAACCCATTGCTATGGTTGTTGATTCTTTTGGTTGTTTTTGCGATTGTTGTAAACGTATTAATAGGAGTTAAGCGCTCTTTAAAAAACTTATTATTAGAAAGAGAAGGAAAAGATGCTCTTCCGGATGTTTCTCATTGGGAAGCGTTTAAGGATTGGGTATCTAATAATCAAACAAAGGTTGTGGTTATTTGTTTGATACTTATTATGGTGGGCTCTAAGAATGGATTTCACTATTTAAAGGATAACGTTGGTGTTTATGAAGGATATGCTCCAGAGCAGCCAATTGCATTTTCACACAAAATACATGCAGGTCAAAATGGTATTGATTGTGTGTATTGTCACCATAGTGCAGAAAAAGGGAAGACCTCCGCTATTCCATCAGTAAATGTTTGTATGAATTGTCACAGCTCTATTTCTGAAGGCAAAACAACTGGTGAAGCTGAGATTGCGAAAATTTATGAAGCTGCTGGTTATAATCCGGAAAGTAGAGAATACGATAAACCAGAGAAAGCCATCAAGTGGGTTAAAATCCATAATTTACCAGATTTCGTTTATTTCAACCACTCACAACATGTTGTAGTTGGTGAGCAAGAATGCCAAACATGTCACGGTGAAGTTCAAGAGTTTGGTTATCCAATGCATCAAGAGAATGATTTAACCATGGGTTGGTGTGTAGATTGTCACCGTGAAACAGGTGTTGCAATGGAAGGTAATGAGTATTACGATAAAATGCACGCTGAGTTAAAAGAGAAATATGCTGCTGAGGGTAAAACTACTTTCACCGTAGAGGATATTGGTGGTCTTGAATGTGCCAAGTGTCACTATTAATAATTAAGGTAATTTATTTATAATATGAGTACTGAAAATAAATACTGGAGAGGAGTTGAAGAATTGCAGGAAGATCCTGAATTCTTGAAAAATGCTCAAAATGAATTTCCTGAGCAGGTTCCTGTTGATGAATTTTTGGCTGATTCTAAGCTGTCAGAAACGTCAACATCTCGTAGAGATTTCCTTAAATTTTTAGGGTTTAGTACAGCGGCTGCAACACTCGCTGCATGTGAGACACCTGTTACAAAAGCTATTCCTTACGTTGTTAAGCCAGAGGAAGTAACTCCGGGAGTTGCAAATTATTATGCTTCAACTTTTTCTGATGGTAATGATTATGCGAGCATTTTGGTTAAAACACGTGAAGGTAGACCAATTCATATTGAAGGTAATAAGTTAAGTGCAGTTACTGGTGGCGGTGTTAATGCAAATGTTAACTCATCAGTATTATCGCTGTATGATAGTACAAGAATTCAATCACCATTTAAAGCAGGAGTTGCCTCTACATGGGATACGGTAGATTCAGAAATAATAAATAAACTGGAAGGTATTGCTTCTAGAGGAGGTAATATTAGGATTTTAACTAACTCTATTATTAGTCCCTCAACTAAAGCTGTTATTGCAAAATTTGCAAGTAAATATAGCAGTGGAGCTACCAATTCTGACGAATTAGATGTTGCGCAAAATACTGCAAATACTGCAAACGTTCAACATGTAACGTATGACGCTGTTTCTAATGCAGGCATTATTAATGCTAATCTTGCTGATTTTGGGAAGGCTGTTCTGCCAATATATGACTTCACTAAAGCGCAGACTATAGTAAGTATAGGTGCAGATTTCTTGTCTACGTGGTTATCTTCTATTGAGTATTCTGGTCAGTATGCTTCAAGAAGAGACCCAGATGGAGAATGGATGTCAAAGCACTATCAATTTGAAGCAAATATGTCGATGACTGGTACTAATGCAGATGTTCGTGGCGCGATTAAACCTTCAGAGTTTGGTAAAGTTGCATTACACCTTTATAATGCAGTTGCAGTACAAGTGGGAGGGGCAAATGTTTCGGTAGGAGACGTTGATAATGATAATGGTGTTGTAGAAAAAATTGCTGCTGCTGCTGCGGATTTAGTTGCTAACAAAGGAAACGGATTAGTAATTTGTGGTTCTAATGATAAAGCGACACAGTCGGTCATAAATGCTATAAATACCATGTTAGGTAACTACGGTGGTGCGGTTAATATTGATACTTCTTCAAATTTGAAACAATCAAATGATTCTGACGCTTACGGTTTAGTAAACGAAATGACAGCAGGACAAGTAGATGCATTGATTATTTGGGGACTTAACCCATCTTATTCTATGCCTGCTGATTGGGGTTTTGATGAAGCTTTATCTAAAGTAGATTTATCAGTTTCATTCACAGGTAGACCGGATGAAACAGCTCAAAATTGTGGTTATATTTGTCCTGATAATCACTATTTAGAGTCATGGAACGATGCATTCCCAAGAGCTGGAGAATATAGTTTAGCTCAACCAGTAATCAGTAACTTGTTCGATACTCGTCAAAGTGCAGCTAGCTTAATGCAATGGGCGGGTCTTGGTTCTGATTACAATCAATTCATTAAAGATTATTGGGAAGAAAACATTTTCCCTTCTAGTGGGGAAATGTTATTCGGGTCATTCTGGAATAAAGTATTACAAGACGGTGTTTATTCGGCTAAAGCAGAAGTAGCTGTAACGCCTTCTGCTGATGGTGAGACTGAAGCGCCTACAGCTGTTGGTTCCTACATCGGTGATGTTATTGCTGCCTCTGCTGAGATTGGAGAAATTTCTGGTGGAGCTTGGGAAATGACAATTTACTCTAAAACGGGAATTGGTGATGGTCAGCAATTAAGAAACCCTTGGTTGCACGAGACCCCAGATCCTGTAACGAAAGTAGTTTGGGATAATTACATCTGTATGAACCCTCTTGATATGAAAGAGTTAGGTTTTAATACTAGCATTCAGCAACAGAGACCAGCTGATGTTGCTACGGTTACAGCTAATGGTCAAACTATTACATTACCTGTAGTTGCTGTTCCTGGTCAAAAAAGAAAAACAATTTCTATTGCATTAGGTTATGGACAAGAAGGCGTAGCTGTTGATGGTGTTCAAATAGGTCAGAATGCTTATCCATTAACTTCTTTCTCAAATGGTACCATTAGCTATAATGCTTATGATGTCTCAATTGTTGGAACGGGGGACACTTATCCTTTAGCTTGTACACAAACCCACCATACAATGATGGGCCGTAAAATGGTTAATGAAACAGATTTAAATTCATACAAAACAAAAGGTAGAGACGTATGGAATCCTAAGGGAGAAATACTTGATGCTTATGGTAAGGCACAGCCTTTTGATGAGCTTAACTTATGGAATGACCATGGTATTAAAACTGGACATAGATGGGGAATGTCGATTGACTTGAATACTTGTACAGGTTGCAGTGCATGTGTTACTGCTTGTTATTCAGAAAATAACGTTCCAGTAGTGGGTCGTGACGAGGTTAGAAGAAATAGAGAGATGAACTGGATGCGAATTGATCGTTACTATAGTAGTGATGCAGATCCCCTATCTCATTCAAGAGATAAGGGTGATCGAGATTATGATGCCATGGAAATACCTGCTGAATATCCTACTCGTGTGGTCCATCAACCAGTAATGTGTCAGCATTGTAATCACGCACCGTGTGAAACAGTTTGTCCAGTTGCCGCAACCACTCACAGTGACGAAGGGTTAAATCAAATGGCTTACAATAGATGCATAGGTACACGTTATTGCATGAATAACTGTCCTTATAAAGTAAGACGTTTCAATTGGTTCAACTATAATGCAGATTCTAAATTTGCTGATATCAGTATTGCTCAGGATGATTTGGGTAGAATGGTATTGAATCCTGATGTTGTTGTTAGAGCAAGAGGGGTTATGGAGAAATGTAGTATGTGTGTTCAGCGTGTACAAGCAGGCAAACTAGATGCTAAGAAAAAAGGTAAACCTATTGTCGATGGAGAGGTTAAAACTGCGTGTGCATCGGCTTGTCCTACAAATGCAATTACATTCGGTGATCATAATGATACCGGTTCTGAGGTTAGAAAGACAACGGAGTCGGAAAGGGCATACCATCTTTTAGAAGATGTTGGAACTCAACCAAATGTATGGTACCTAACTAAGGTTAAAAATTCTGATGAAATGAGACATGTAGCAGCTGAACCTGCTCATCATCATGATACTGAAGAAGATGGCCACGGACATGACCACGAAGAAAAAACTGAAGAACACTCTTAAAAAATAATAGAATGCACAAAGAAGCAGATATTAGAATACCACTTATTTTAGGGGATAAAACGTACCATGACATTACAGAGGACGTTTGTGCACCTGCAGAGGGTAAAGCAAATAAGTTATGGTACATGGCATTTACTTTTGCAGCAATAGTTGCATTTTGGGGTATTTGTTGTATCATATATACAATCGGCAGAGGAATTGGAGTTTGGGGATTGAATAATACTGTTGGTTGGGCATGGGACATTACTAATTTTGTTTGGTGGGTTGGTATTGGTCATGCTGGAACCTTAATTTCTGCTGTACTTTTGTTATTCCGTCAACGTTGGAGAATGGCAATTAATCGTTCTGCTGAAGCGATGACCATTTTCGCTGTAATGATGGCTGCGGTTTTTCCAGGAATTCACATGGGGCGTATTTGGGTTGGATATTGGGTGTTCCCACTTCCCAATGCATTTGGGTCTTTATGGGTAAACTTTAACTCGCCATTATTATGGGATGTATTTGCTATTTCTACTTATTTCAGCGTTGGACTGGTGTTCTGGTATGTTGGGTTATTGCCGGATTTTGCGACAATAAGAGATAGAGCCGTTAAACCAGTTTACAAAACTGTTTACGGCATATTAAGTTTCGGCTGGACGGGTGATGTGAAAGCTTGGATTCGTTTCGAAGAGGTTTCTTTAGTATTAGCAGGTATTGCAACACCTTTAGTTTTCTCGGTTCACTCAATTGTATCAATGGATTTTGCAACATCAGTAATTCCTGGGTGGCATACAACTATTTTCCCTCCATACTTTGTTGCTGGTGCAATTTTCTCGGGATTCGCGATGGTACAAACATTAATGTTAACCCTAAGAAAAGTAGTTGGTTTAGAATCTTACATCCACGTTAAGCATGTAGAGTACATGAACATTATTATTATAATAACAGGATCTGTAGTGGGTGTCGCATATATTACTGAGTTATTCATCTCATGGTACTCTGGTGTTGAATACGAAGGATATGCATTTATGAATAGAGCGACAGGCCCATATTGGTGGGCATATGCAATTATGATGAGCTGTAATGTTCTTTCTCCTCAAATATTTTGGTTCAAAAGCCTACGAACAAACTTAACTTTTACATTTTTTATGTCAATTATCGTCAACATTGGTATGTGGTTTGAACGTTTCGTAATTATTGTGACATCTTTGCACAGAGATTATATGCCATCAAGTTGGGAAATGTTTCATCCAACTTTTGTTGATGTAGGAATCTACATTGGCACAATTGGAATTTTCTTTGTGTTATTCCTTTTGTACGCAAGAACATTTCCAGTATTGGCCTTAAATGAGCTGAAATCAATATTGAAAATAGCTGGAGAAGCTCAAAAAGAGAGAAATAAAGATACTAATACGTCAACCCCATCAAACGACAAATTATGAGCGAGACTAAAATGATATATGGACTTTATGACGATGATGGTGCGCTAACCAAAGCGGCTAAGAAATTTGTTTCAAATGGCCTTAAGATAAAAGATGTTTACGCTCCTTTTCCAATACATGGAATCGAGAAAGTAATCGGAATTAAGTGGACGCAGATTTCTATTGCGGCCTTCATCTATTGTATGATAGGATGTACGTTGGCGACTGTCGGTATGCGTTATTTCATGGTTGTTGATTGGCCAATGAATATTGGTGGAAAACCAAATTTTTCTTACATTCAAAACTTTCCATCGTTTGTTCCAATTACCTTTGAATTTTCCGTTTTATGTGCGGCTCACGGTATGGTAATTACTTATTTTATTAGAAATTGGACGCTACCTTTCGTAAAAGCTCGTAACCCACATCCAAGTACTACTGATGATCATTTTTGTATGGAAATTAATCCAGTACAAAACAAAGCTTCTGAAGACGAAATAAAATCAATGCTTAAAGATTCTGGTGCAGTTGAAATATTTGAAAAATAATAGAAATTACAGTAGATATGAAGATTAATAAAATAAAAGTTACTACGACAAATTTGATTCTTGCCTTCTTTGGCTTTGCTTCTGTTGTAATGACTTCTTGCAAATCTGACCCAAATAGCGCAGGGTTCGAGTTTATGCCTGATATGTATCGTTCACCTTCCTACGAAACATATTTAGAAAACGCAACTTATGGCGGTAAAGACAGTATGTCTGCTAGACTTCCGGTTGCAGGAACTATACCAAGAGGCTTCGAAAGTTTTCCATTAGGTGCATCAGAAGAAGATTATAAGTTAGCGGATTCTTTGAAGAGCCCTATAGATTATTCCGAAGAAATGATTGTTTACGGTGAAGAGCGATACATTAAAATGTGTTCTCATTGTCACGGAGAAACAGGAGAAGCGGATGGTCTCGTTGTTACAAATGGAGGATTTCCACCACCACCTTCATATACATCTGGTAAATCTGGTCATGGAGGGATGATGAACGAGTTATCTGCCGGTGAGATAGTTTATACGATTACCTATGGATATAAAAACATGGGATCTCACGCTTCGCAAATTTCATTATCTGATAGGTGGGCTATTGCTATGTATGTTCAGAAATTGTCTGGAAAGGAATTTGGAGAAGCTAAAGACGAAACTCCTGCAGAACAGGAATCAACTAAACAAACTGAAACTGCAGTTGAGGCTACTGCATCAGTAGTTGCTGTTGAAACAGAGGGTAACGTAGAAAACGAACATTAATAAGAAAACGAATTATAATGGATCAATTTGAATTTACATCAAGCCACAAAAAGTTCACTTTCGGGTTAATGGGAATTGGCTTGTTGGCTCTAATGTGGGCAGTGTATTGTATCATGGGTAGTGAGGGAGCAGATCACCATGCTGCATCTGCAAGATTATGGTCGAACCTACTTATTTGTGGATTTTTCTTTATAGGTATTTCTGTAGCTGCATTATTCTTTTTGGCGGTGCAACATGCAGCCGAAGCTGGTTGGGCAACTATGTTTAATAGAGTTTTTGAAGCAACAAGTTCCTATTTGTATGTTGGCTCCGGTATTTTAGTTGCTGTATTGTTTTTTGGAGGACATGATTTATACCATTGGATGCACGCAGACGCAGTCGCTCATGATGATTTACTAGCTCATAAGAGCGATTATCTGAATCCTACATTTTTCTGGATTAGAACTTTAATTTATTTAGGTGTTTGGATATTTTTTATGCGCTTATTTAGAAAATTATCTTTAGAAGAAGACGAGATAGGCGGTACTAAGATTCACTTTAGAAACCAAAAGTACGCAGCTATATTCTTGGTGTTTTTTGGATATTCTTCATCAACAGCGTCTTGGGACTGGATAATGTCTATTGATGCGCACTGGTTTAGTACACTATTTGGATGGTATGTATTCTCAGGAATGTGGATTAGCTCTTTAGTTTTCATGACATTATTAATAATCTGGTTAAAGGGTAAGGGATATTTGCCTAAAGTAAATGAGAATCATATCCATGATATGGGCAAATGGATTTTTGGGGTTAGCTGTTTATGGACCTACTTATGGTTCTCGCAATTCATGTTAATTTGGTATGCAAATATTCCTGAGGAGATTGTTTACTTCAAAGCTAGATTTGACGATTACAAGGTATTATACTTCGGAATGATAATCGTAAATTTTGTATTTCCTTTCTTTGGTTTAATGGATAAAGACAATAAGCGTAGCATAGGATGGGTAGGCACTATTGGTGTTATTATTTTTATCACGCATTGGTTTGATGTATATATGATGGTAACTCCAGGTGTGATGAAAGACCATTGGCATTTTGGTGGAATTGAAATTGGATTATTCTTAGGTTTTCTCGGGTTGTTTTTATTCATTGTGTTAAACGCGTTGAGTAAAGCACCATTGATAGTTAAGAATCACCCATTCTTAGATGAATGTATTCATTTAGAGCAAAATTAATTAGCAATAAAATTAGATTGAGATGATCAGTTTGTTAACATATACGGTAATAATCTTAGGTATAATTGCAATTGTGCAATTAGCACGAGTTTTTGAATTAACTGGTGAGCTGAAAGGCAGAAAAGAATGGGAAATATCTGAAAAGGATAACTCAATGCAAGCTAATCTGTGGCTTTGGTTCGGAATAATATTGTTTATTCTTTTCGGTTGGTTAGTAGTCGAATATGGTGATTCTGCTCAGCCAAATGGCTCTGTTCATGGAGTTGCATACGATAATTTGTTGATGGTAAACTTTGCAATTGTTGTATTTGTATTTTTACTTGTAAATGCCGTATTATTCTATTTCGCGTGGAGGTATAAAAGAGACGTTAATCGTGTGGCAGAATATTTCACACACAGTACTAAATTAGAAATGATTTGGACAATTGTACCGTCAGTAGTAATGGCAGGTATTATTATTTATGGTATTTTGTTTTGGTATGATACTATCATGACCAAACCAAGTGAAGATGCAATAGCAATTGAATTATACTCAAAGCAATTTGATTGGACAGCTAGATATGGTGGTAAAGATAACCAAGTGGGAAGCGCTAATGTTAGGTTGATTGAAGGCGCTAACTTTTTGGGTATCGATGTTGAAGACCCTTCATCTAAAGACGACATAATTATTAAAGGAGAATTCCATATTCCTGTGAATAAGGAAATAAGTTTTCAACTTCGTTCTCAAGACGTTCTTCACGGTGCTTATATGCCAAATTTTAGAATGCAGATGAATACTGTTCCTGGTCAGACGACTAGCTTTCATTTTACGCCGAACAAAACGACAAAGCAGCAAAGAGAAGAGTTAGGTAATCCTGATTTTCATTATGTTTTAATGTGTAATAAGATTTGTGGTTCTGCTCATTATAATATGCAGATGAATATTATTGTTGAAACGGAAGAGGAGTACAACAAATGGTTAGGAGAGCAAAAAGATTTTATGGCACAAGTTCCGGAATTGTTTGAAAACAATAACGAGAAACTTATGGCAGAAAAAAATTAAGAATAATAGTTAATGCAAATAGATAAATATGTCAACTGAAACCCAAGCAAATACTGAGCACCATGCTCATGACGAGCATCACCACGAGGAGACATTCATAACTAAGTATGTATTTAGTCAAGATCATAAGATGATCTCTAAACAATTCCTACTAACCGGAATGTTTATGGCGGTTATTGGAATGATTATGTCGACATTGTTTCGTATGCAACTAGGATGGCAAGGTGAAAGCTTTAAGATATTTTCATGGTTGCTGGGAGATAGATGGGCTCCGGATGGGGTTATGGATTCCAACATTTACTTAGCATTAGTAACAATACACGGTACTATAATGGTATTCTTCCTTCTTACTGCAGGGTTGAGTGGTACGTTCGCTAATTTCTTAATTCCATTACAAATCGGGGCTAGAGATATGGCCTCTGGATTTTTAAATATGTTATCATATTGGTTCTTCTTTATATCAAGTTGTATCATGTTTGGTTCAATATTTATTGAAACTGGTCCTGCATCTGGAGGATGGACAATATATCCACCTTTAAGTGCACTTCCTGAAGCTATGCCAGGTTCTGGACTAGGTATGACCTTATGGTTACTAAGTATGACATTGTTCGTTGTTTCATCGCTATTGGGTGGTTTGAACTATGTGATAACAATCATTAATTTAAGAACAAAGGGAATGTCAATGTTGAGATTGCCATTATCAATTTGGGCATTATTTGTAACAGCGGTTTTAGGTATTTTGTCGTTTCCAGTTTTGGTATCTGCTGTACTACTGCTGATGGCAGACAGGCTGTTAGGAACTAGTTTCTATCTGTCAGATATATTCATTAATGGC